>CAJVYK010000100.1 GCA_913009865.1 uncultured bacterium | reverse complement strand
CGGCGAGCTTGATATTTCTTCTGATGTAAACGGGTAAAATCCGGGCTTGTGACCAGGCACAGTTAGTTCCGCGCGCACTGTCGAGGAATTGCTCGATGTCGGCTTTGACCTCATTCGGCAGCGAGGCCCTGCTGTCAAACATACACAGCAGAATCCCTTTAACTTTCAGGTTCGGGTTGATTCTTTTGTTGACAAGGTCAACGGTCTGCAGAAGTTTTCCAAACCCCTGCAGGGCCAGGAAATGGGGCTGAAGCGGGATTAATATCTCGTCGGCGGCGGCAAGGGCGTTTAATGTAAGCAATCCGAGCGAAGGAGCACAGTCAATAAGAGAATAATCGAATTTGTCCCCAACTTTTTGAATCGCCTCCCGCAAAATGGTTTCCCTGCCGACTACACTTACCAGCTCGCTTTCGGCTCCGACCAGGTTGATATTCGCAGGTAGTATCCAAAGGTTCGGACGCACGAGCAGGATTTCTTTTTCAAATTCGGCTGATTGGGTCAGTACCTTGTACGAGCCGGACTCGATAGTCTCCGGCTCAAGGCCGAGATGTATCGTAAGATGGGCTTGAGGGTCCAAATCGATAACAACCACCTTCAGGCCGGCAGCGGCAAGAGCCGCTGCAGTATTGGCCACCGTTGTGGTCTTTCCAACTCCCCCTTTTTGATTTAATACCGCAATTGTTCTCATAGAAAACTAAAAACAGTGTTAATTTATGCCACAGGTATTTGTGTCTAAAAACTTTTTACCTAAACAGTGTTAATTTATGCCACAGGTATCAGTGTAAACCTGTGCCTTAGGTATCTGTGTCTAAAAAATAAAGACGGTCAGTTTTACATTTTCAGCTTTTTCAAGACGGCATCAAGTACGCCGTTAACAAACGCAGGCGATTGAGTTGTGCTGAATTTTTTGGCAAGCTCGATGGCCTCGTTTATCACAACTTTTGGCGGAATGTCAGGGCAGAACTTCAACTGATAAACCGCCAGTCTCAAAATGCTTTTATCCACATACGAAAGCCGGGACAATTCCCATTTTATTGTTGAAGCCACTATCAGTTCATCACAGGCGCCCAAATTCTCCCACGTACCTTTTGTCCAGTCCGAGGCAAGTTTGCGTATTGAATCATCGGGCTCATTTTCCACGAAGAACCGGCTTAGGCGCTCAAGCAGGTCCGGGCCCTGCACATCGAGTTGATATAACCCCTGTATTGCCAGTTCCCTGGCCCTTGTTCTCTTGTCAAAGTTCATTTGGCGTCTCGTTGTTCGTGGTTCGTAGTTTGTAGTCTATGAACTATGAACTCATAACTACGAACTACTTATCTGTTCCATCACGTTGACTGTTTCAATAGCTGTCAGCGCTGCATCGGCTCCGGCATTGCCCATTTTCGTCCCTGCCCTGTCAACGGCCTGCTCGAGTGTATCACAGGTCAGGACGCCGAATATTGCCGGCACCGCTGAATCATAGCTGATTTGTCCGATGCCGCGAACCACCTGCTGACAAACATAATCGTAATGTGGGGTTTGGCCGCGTATGACTGCGCCGAGGCAGAGGACTGCAACGTACTTACCGCTTTGTGCGAGCTTTTTTGCAACAATAGTAATTTCACAGGCGCCCGGCACCCAGACTACGGATATTTGTTCGTCGGCTGCGCCGTGACGGGCGAGACAATCTATCGCGCCGGCGAGCAGTCTGGCGGTTATGAATTCGTTGAACCTGCTGACTACAATAGCGTAACTACCTTTGCCGACCGTTAACTGACCCTTTATTTCTTTAATCATAGTTTCATTTCTCCAAATAACAGCGTATAGCGTATAGCGTATAGCGTTTAGAAATCTTCGCTTTTCAATCGTAAATCGCAAACTTGTGGTGAGCGAAGTCGAACCATCATAAATCACAAATCATTCCGCTGCATTATAAGACTATCAGCGACTGCTTTCCAGAAAAACAGTTCAGCACCGGAAGGGCTTCGCTTTGTGCCGTTTTGGCGCCGGAAGCTAACCTGCGCAATCATAAGAGCTTACAGCCCAAATTACCAGTGAAATTTTTAATGCCGGCAAAAAGCTCTTTTGCCGGCAAAAAACCGCTAACTCAGCGGTATTTTATAGCCGAAACGGCCTTTGGCGATTCCCTGCTTACTGAGCTAAATGCTCTGTTGAAAACAGACGCCAAAGTCATTTCGAGCGAAGGCCTCACAGAGGCCGAAGCCGAGAAATCTATTAAACCTGTCCCCAGCGCAGCCGAGGGAAAACAGATTTCTCCACTTTGTTCGCTTCGCTCACTACGGTCGAAATGACAAGTTTTCAACAGAGCATGAGCCAAACGAAAGGTAACCGACATATATGAGCTTTGAAGATATGACATTGGGCCCTTATGACAAAGCCGAGCATAAAGCGATGAGGGCTTTTGAGCTTTACGAAGACGGCAAAATATCACAAGCTCTTTTGGAGTTGGAAGACGCTCTGCAGATAAATCCTTCCAACAGCGCATGGCATTTCAACAAAGCCCTTGCCCTGGACGCTATTAACCGGTTTGACGACGCAATAAGCGAATACGAAATCGCTCTGCAGCTAAACCCTCTCGACCCTGAGATATTAAATTCATTAGCGGTCGATTACACCCGCACGGGCCAGTACGATTTGGCTGTCAATATTTTTGAGCATATCCAGCAGCTCGACCCCACATTCGAACCCTGTTACTGCAATCGTATAATTACTTATACCGAAATGGAACAGCACGACCTGGCTGAGCAGATGTTTTACCTTGCCCAGCAGATAAATCCTGACTGCGCTTTGTGCTACTACAATATCGGCAACAGTCTTTTTATTCGGGGCCGATACAAGAAAGCCATCCACTGCTGGCTAAGAACAGCCGAACTTGAGCCGACTCACCCACAAATTAACTATCGAATCGCTCAGGCCCACTGGGCCGAGGGTGACAATAACCGTTGTCGTGAGCATTTTCTATCCGAGCTTCGCCTCAACCCGGGTGATACTGATGTTATTCTCGATTTTGGCTTATTTTTGCTTGAGCAAGACAATATCGAATCAGCGAAGGAGAAGTTTAACAGAATACTCGAACTCACCCCGGGTTTTTCAGCCGCTTTGTTCTATCTGGGAGAGATTGCTTTCAACGGCGCAGATTACGAACAGGCGGCAGAACTGTTTAATCAGGCATTGCAAAAGGACAATACGCTCACAGGACCGCGATATCGACTGGCTCAATATGCGTTAATAAAGGGACAAAAACAGGAGGCGAGGGACCATTTGGCTTCTGAGCTGGAGCTGGCTGTGGAGGACACGGATACATTGATTTCTATGGGGTCGATGTTTTTGACAATTGGTGATACCGATTATGCGACACATTGCCTGCTGAGGGCTGTCGATATCGACTGTGCCAACGCAGATGCCTATTATTACCTTGGTCTCGTTAGTGCTATAAAGGGTCGGCTCGAAGATGCTGCGGAGTTTTTCGGCCATACCTTAGACATCAGTCCCGAGCACGTCTGGGCTTTAAGAGATTCGGCTTTTGTTTATCTGGCAATGGGCAGATTGGCCGACGCTGCGGAGAGGATAAGTAAGGCCGTAACTTTAGCTGATAACGATTCACAGTTGAAGGCACTTAACCGCAGAGTTCGGCTGGCCCAGGCGACGGAGCGAGTAGCCGATTTTCTTTGGCGTTTACGGCCTCGATTTATCTCGTATTTTGCAAATAAAACGCACAAGTCGTAAGTTCCATTGTACCCTCGTGCACTTTCGATTCGTTTTCGATTTTTTCATCATCAAAAATCGTCTCAATTTGCGGTAAATCCCCACTTATCGGGATTTTCGCCAGAGACCGTAATAACAACAGGTTAGGAAACCATTTGCAAAATTTCGTGAAATGCGTTAATCTATTTCGTGATTTACAGCTCGCGATTCGTGGCCCGTGTCCACCTGACGCTTCACGAGCTGTGAACCACGTAGGGTTCACAGCCCTAAACCCAATGTGGTTTATGGGATACGATACGTCGGGCCGAGTGGCGGAATGGCAGACGCTGGGGACTTAAAATCCCCTGCCCGCAAGGGCGTGTGGGTTCGACTCCCACCTCGGCTATTGTTCGTGAAGCGTATCTCGGACGAAATGTAAGGCCGTCAATTGAACTGCTAATGAGATACCGGAGATAAATATGGCGAAAAAGAAACCTAAACTCGTAGACGTTAGAAAACCCAATTTGTGCCGGGATACTTTCCTCTATACCGAATTTCCGAGAATAATGATCGACAACCAGGCCGTCGAGTATGACATTCCGGAGAAGATATGGATAACGGATACGACCTTCCGTGACGGCCAGCAGGCTCGTCCGCCTTATACGCCGGAGCAAATTCTGCGGATATACGATTTGTTGCACGAGATAGACGGCGGCACCGGCTTAATTCGACAATGCGAGTTCTTTCTATATTCGAAGCGAGATAAAAAAGCGGTGGAGTTGTGTAAAGAGCGGGGCTACAAGTTTCCCGAGGTGACCGGCTGGATTAGAGCTGTGTCTGCGGACTTTAAGCTGGTCTCAGAAATGGGCCTTAGCGAGACCGGTATTTTGACCTCTGCAAGCGATTACCATATATTCCTGAAGCTGCGAAAGACACGGGCGCAGGCGATGAACGCATATCTCGATATTACCAAAGCGGCGCTTGACAGCGGAGTTATCCCGCGATGTCACCTCGAGGATGCGACGCGAGCTGATTATAAGGGCTTCGTACTTCCGTTTGCCGCCGAGCTGATGAAGCTGGCCAAAGAGTATGACAAGCCGGTCAAGATTCGTCTTTGTGACACGCTGGGCTTTGGCCTTCCTTGGGCCGGCACAGCTTTGCCGCGGAGCGTTCCGAAGCTCATTTACGGACTTCGCCAAATCGGCGTGCCGTCCGAATGGCTGGAATGGCACGGCCATAATGATCTGCACAAGGTCCAGGTAAACGCTGTAGCAGCGTGGCTGTACGGCTGCAGTGCCGCTAATGTCTCTATATTCGGCGTCGGCGAGCGGACCGGCAATCCGCCTCTGGAAGCTATGGTGGTTGAGCACGCTCAATTGAAGGGAATGGCCGAAGGCGTCAACTATGCAGCGATAACCGAACTTGCTGAGTACGCCAAAAGAGAGTTGGACTTCAATATTCCGCACAACTATCCGCTGGTCGGAAGGGATTTCAATGTTACCCGTGCCGGCATTCACGCTGACGGTTTGCTGAAGAACGAAGAGATATATAATTGCTTCGATACACGAAAGCTGCTCAACCGCCCCGTTAGAGTAGCAATCACCGACAAGACCGGAGCGGCAGGAATCAAGCACTGGATAGAAGCCAAATACCAGACTGAAATCGCCAAACATAACCCTCGTGTAATCAAAATAAAAGATAAGATCGACGATGAGTATTTGAACAACAGGGTCTCTGCTATATCCGACGAGGAAATGTTCGGATGGGTACGGGAAGTTTTCGGCGACGATTTGCCGCCACTTAGAGCGTGAAGCGAAAACAAATCAAAAATTAAAAATTAAATATCAAAATTGCGGAGTCCCTTAGGGACGACTTCCTTAATTTTGATTTTTGCATTTTGATATTTGAATTCTTTCGAGATGCGAGATACGAGATACGAAATACGAGCAGTATTGTTCGACTTTGGCGAAACCCTGCTGAACTTCGGCAAAGTCAGTATGTGTCAGCTCTTTCGTCAGGGCGCCGGATTGTCGTACAATTTTCTCAAAGATTCCGGCCAGCCGGTCGGCAGCTTCGAGTTCTACTGCTGGCGGAATCTGATATCATTGCGAATACATCACCTCATTTCCAACATAACCGGAAGGGATTTCGATGCACTGGTGCTGCTGAAAAAAATCGCCTCGAAAAAAGGCGTTAAACTCGACGAGCAGCAGTGGCGTCATCTGGTATGGCTGTGGTATGAACCTCTGAGCAAAGTCGGCAAGGTCGAACCTGAAACAATCGAAACTTTAACTACACTTAAAAAAATGGGCCTTAAGCTCGGCATAGTTTCCAACACTTTTGTAAACAGCTTCTGCCTGGACAAACACCTGGAACAGTTCGGCATATTGGACTTCTTTACGGTCCGGCTTTATTCACACAAATTTGATTTCCGCAAGCCGGACGTTCGAATTTTCAAGCTGGCTGCTGAACGGATTAAAGAGAGTCTGGAAAACATATTGTTCGTGGGCGACCGTATCGATAAGGACGTTAAGCCCGCGGTGAAGCTCGGCCTTAAGGCGGTTTTGAAAACCGCTTATACTAATGCCGGCAAGAAACTTCCTAAAGGTGCCTTGAAGATAAACCGGCTCTGCGAACTGCCGGGCTTAATAGAAAAAATCAACAGCGATTAAAGAATGATTAACCGCAGACCCGTCCCGGGCGTAATCAAAGGGGCTTCGTCGTTCTGTTTAGTGGAAGCAGAGGCGGGAATCTCACTGTTTTATAAAGGCTGAAAGATAAACGAAGAAGAAAGAAAAGCAGAAAGCAAGCATTCGCAAGCGTAGAGTAAAAAAATGGAGAAACCAACAAAACTTTTTTTTGGCATTATTCTTTTTGTTGGTGGGATAATTGAATGCAAATGAAGAATCTAATTATTTCCTTGATAATATGTATATTAGTCAATTTAGCCATAGCAGAGGGTGAAGAGACTGTTCATTTCGCAAGTAGCAAACTTGAGAAGATAGTCTGCCAAAAGCTTGGTGTAGATCCACCTGTAAACAAAACCAAGATGCTTGAGTTAACATATTTGGTTGTTCAGCACGAAGGAGAAGAATCTACAGGAATTGACGATCTTTCCGGCATAGAATATGCCACTAATTTAAAGAAATTATTTCTATACGATAATCCCATCAGAGACTTATCTCCACTTTCCAAATTGAAGAATCTTGAAGGAATGCAGTTGAGCGGAAAGTATATTGAAGATGTATCTCCTCTTGCCACAATGACGAAGTTAGAATGGTTAGATTTGTATGAGACCCAAGTCAGTGATATATCGCCACTGATAAAACTAATAAATTTGGAGGATTTGAGTCTCAGCAGTAACAAGATCAGCGATGTTTCTCCCCTTTCCGAACTTGTTAAAATCACAAATTTGACT
>CAJVYK010000099.1 GCA_913009865.1 uncultured bacterium | reverse complement strand
GGTCATAGGCATCATCGTAATCACTATCGGCTGGGGTTGTTCGCCAGGCACCGCCAAAGAGGGCGTAATCGAGGAAATCTACAGCTCCGTTGTGGTCGAAATCTGACGCTAAAGTCCATTCAAAAGCGCCCATATCCGGCGAGCCGGCGGGGATGATTGGGTTGTAGTCGAAGTCTTCGGTCTGGCCAGTGTTCAGGGCTGTATCTATACAGGGCGAGCTGTCCTGCAGTCTGTAATCACCGCCTGCCAGGTCAACAAAGACAGGATTCGCTGCAATAGAATTAGCGTCCTGACTCTCATTTGCCTGGTAATCCGGGAACTGGGCCATAGTATAAGTAGTTCCGCCGTAATCAATCATATTTCCTGAAGCTTGATACCAGCAGTTGTAATTAAACATTATCTTGCCCGGCTGTGGATTAACCATAGACAAGCTGTAAATTTTTGATTCGTAAATGATGTTATTGCGTACGTAAAAATCTGATACATCCCCCATATTCTTCCAGAATTTCAGTGCCCACGCCTTATTGTTTTCGGGATAGCTCCAGCCGTATCCGGTATTAACTATGACATTGTTTTCAACATAAATATTATAAACGAGCGTGGCGGCATTTTGAGCAAAATATACATAAGGTACGCCGGTATTCCAGATTACATTATATCGATAATATATGTTGTATTGAGAAGTGGCCGTAGTGCCGCTTTGGTTGGTCATTGCATTATCATAAGCTTCCCAGATTCTGTTACGTTCCACCCAGATA
Source organism: uncultured bacterium (assembly GCA_913009865.1). GTDB lineage: Bacteria > Planctomycetota > Phycisphaerae > Sedimentisphaerales > Anaerobacaceae > CAJVYK01. The sequence continues at coordinate 6,440 of CAJVYK010000099.1, read as the reverse complement.
TCGTGGTTACTACTCCAGAATTCTATACCGTTTCCATATCTGGTGGTTTTCGTTCCGCCGTACTGGTCTCCTCCGCCTATATAAGAAAGGTCGTTATCTCTTATTATGATATGATGGGAAAAATAAGCCCATATCCCATGTGCTGCACCGTAACGCAGGTCTAAATTCTCCAATATTACATAACTTCTGTTAGCCAGATTAATTATATGCTTTGTCACGGCACATTCTATATCTGAATAATAATCTGCCGGGTTGCTGGTAGAGTAAAGCACTAATTTGTCCAGAGTCTCATCATACCAGAACTCGCCCTGGACATTTAAGTCTGTGGAGTTCCATACTTTATGTCCGCAGGACTCTTCCTTATTGAAGATAAGATTTCCGACATCCAGAGGGAAAGAACCGTTAGCAGTAGCCCACTTATTGCCCCCCGTATTCGTCCAATCGGATGTATTGTTTTTCTCGATGGAACCCAGGAATAAAGGCATATTGGGGTCATTGCCATAGCTGGTGTAGGTTATATAACCGGCAGCACTTCCACTGTCTGGGATTAGCTGTGCGTCTTCCGGAATCCTCCAGGTATCACCCCTCTTGAAACGAATTACATCTCCGGGAGAAAACGTTTGTGAGTTTACCTTATTGATAGTTGCCCATGCTGTAGCGTCACTTAATCCGTCGGCACTATTGTTTCCGCCGTTTTTGACATAGTAGGTTGCCGCCCCCGCCGGCAGCGTCCCCGCTGCTATTGTTATCACAACAGCTAATGCAATCAATAAGTTCTTTTTCTTCACCATTTTCCTCCTCCTAATTACTTTTTTAACCAGTAAATACCCTCAGTTCCATTTGTATGGAAAGTGAACACGCACACACAAAACTTTAATATACAATAAATATCTGCGATTGTCAATAGATAAGGCCATTTAGAAGTGCGATTAAAACCACTAACCCTTTTCCCAGAAGGGGGTTATGGAAATCTCTCTCAGAGGCCTTAAAAGCTGAATTATCTTTCTTTGGGGAAGCATCGTGGGGCTATCAGCTTTCTGCCTTTTTAGTTTTTACCTTTGCTTTTAATTGGGTTTTTTGTTTTTTTTCTTTCGGCTGATGCTTCCATCTCCTATGGAGCCACCAGTATTGGCTGGGGTCCTGGCGTACGAATTCTTCAATCGCTTTGGTGTATTCTGCGGTAACCCATTCGAGCGGGTCGTCTTTTGCAGCCCATTCTTCGGGTAAAATAATGCGATTTACTCCAATTTCAAAGTAAAAACGATTATCAACTCTCCTGCTGTAGCCCACGCATATAGGTATATTATAGGTAATGGCAAGTAATCCGATGCTTTTGTAGGTGCTGGCCTTTCGTCCGAAGAAATCAACGAATATCCCTTTCCTGCCGGCATCCTGGTCAGCGATAAAGCACAGCGTCGCACCGCTCGAAGCCATCTTCCCCATAAGCCCGGCTGCACCTTTTTTATCGATTATTGTTTGCCCGGCGGCTTCGCGAACGTCGTATAAGTACTTGTTGATGAATTTGTTATCCAACGGCCGGGCAATAGTATAGATATTAAAGCCAAACAGCCCTAACAGATAGCCCATAATTTCAAAGTTGCTGTAATGGCCGGCAACCATTAACAGGCCCCGACCTTCCTGCATCAGCCATTTGGCCCTTTCAACATTTTTGTACTCTGAGTAGTTGCGCCGGTTATATCTTTTCACTAATCGCGGCGTGAACAGCACGTCAATCGCCAGCATTGCGATGTGCTCGAAGCAGCGCCTGCCTGTCTGCCAAATCCATTGCTCGCTTTTTTCAGGGAAGCTTGCACGAAGATTATCCAGAGCCCGCTTTCGGCCGCGGTGGTAGTATTTCCACAGCAGTCGGCCGAGCAAACATGCGGTTTTTAGATTGGTCTCGATATCGAACAAATAAAGAAAAACCACAACAATCCGCAGCGCAATATAACCCAGCCAGTCCGTAAATGGATTGTGTTTTTTCTTCTTTCTCTTTCGTGGAACCGAATCAGCCATAGGCCGTGATTTTAGACTCAAAATCGCCGCTGTCAAGCGTTAGATAAGCGGATAGAAGGTCGTACTGCGTATTGAGTGATGTTTTGTCCTTGTATAAATTGCGGTTTGACGGTACAGTTTTAACAGGTGAAAGGCAAATCAAGCGTTTTCGAAGGACTAATAAAATTATGACAGGACATATATTTACCGGTTTTGGATTCGGGCCAATCCAGGCCGGACTGTTTGTCAAAGAAGCATTCCAGAGCGGAAATTTTAAGCGGATAGTCGTAGCCGAGATTGACGCTGAGCTAATTGACGCGGTCAGGGCTAACAGGGGCAGCTTTCATGTAAACGTAGCCGGAGCTGACGGAATCGAAGTGCTGAAGATTGATGGGATTGAGCTGCTTAATCCCAACATCGCAAGAGAGAAGCAAATTCTTCTTCAGGTTTTAGCCGAGTCCACGGAAATAACTACTTCTCTGCCTTCTGTAAGTTTCTACGACTCAGACGGAGCGAACAGTGTTGGCTCACTGATAGCCGATGGTTTGAGAAACAGCAAAACCGGGGCAACAATAATTTACACAGCGGAAAACAACAATCACGCTGCCCAGATACTTGAAAAAACTGTTACCGGAAAAATCGGCGTCCCGCCGTCAAAGAAACGGCGGTTTTTGAATACCGTAATCGGCAAAATGAGCAGGGTCGTTACCGATTCAACTGAAATCGCAGAGTTAAAACTAAAGCCCATAGCGCCGGGTATTAAACGCGCCTTTCTCGTAGAAGAGTTCAATCGCATTCTGGTCGGTCAAACCGGCGTTTCTGATTTCCAGCCCGGAATTGAAGTGTTTATTGAAAAAGATGACCTGCTTGCTTTCGAAGAAGCAAAGCTGTATGGTCATAATGCCATACACGCTCTGCTCGGTTTTCTCGGCGATGTCAGGGGTTATACCAGGATGGCCGAACTCAAGGAAGACCCGGCTGTTATGCAAATCGGCAGAAGGGCTTTTTTACAGGAGTCGGGCACTGCATTGATTAAAAAGTATGCACATCTAAGAGATGAACTTTTTACCGAAGCAGGTTTTAGAAACTATGCCGAGGACCTGCTCGAACGTATGACCAACCCCTACCTGGCGGATACGGTTGCAAGAGCCGGACGCGACCCGCTGCGCAAACTCGGGATTAACGACCGAATATTCGGAACTATGGCCCTGGCGTTGGAATATGGTATCGAGCCGGGTAATATGGCTTTAGGGGCGATGGCCGGCATTGCTGTTTTGTTGGAAAGAGCGGAAGAAAACAATCTGCCCGATAGTTTACGTTTTGGTCATTGGCATAAATTAGATGGTTTAAAAATAGAAAAAATTATCAATTGGATTTGGAATGGCCATGCGGGCGGGTATGCTCAGCAGCTTATTAAATACGTCCAAAATGCACAGGAACATTTAACGGCTTTTATAAAGGAATAATTAGCACTACAGCGTCGCTTCGCTTGGCTGCCAACTTAGAAGGGGTTTACCTGTGGCAGAGCTAATCGAAAATGAAGTTAAAGGATAATCGGGAGAAAAAAATGGCAGCGGATGTCTTGATTTTGAATACAGCGGTGGTGGATTTTAGAAGAGCGGACTTTGAATTTGCCGATGCGTTGGTGGGCAAAGGGGGATTGGCCAAGTGTGAAAACGAGAATATGCCGGATTATTCTCAGGAACGATTAAGGTGGTGGATAGAGCAGGGCTTTGCAACGGTAGGCGGACCCGGGAACGCAGCACCTCTGATAGCGAGAACCGGCTTGAAAGTTGCTATCGGCGCTAACCTTGGCAGGGGCGGTTATGATGGATTGGATGCACAGGGCAGATTCTTTTATGATGTGATGAGCGCCAACGGTATTGATATGTCGGAAACTCACATACACCCTGATTTAGCCACAGGTACTACCTATATTCATGATGCCCCTGGGCAGGACAGGGGTGGGATTGCTTATTTTGCCAGTGCCAATGATGACTTCGATTTTGAAATATTCAAAGGAGCTGTTGAGCGGTTAAAGCCCAGTATAGTTTATTATATGTATTCCGGTTTGTCCGAGAGGGGTGATGCTGATGAAGGCAGGGATTTGGCTGAATATATTAAATGGTGCCGCAGTAAGGGTGCTGTCACAATTGTTGACAGCCACACTTTAACTGCTGACCCGCAGGAGCTGATTAATTCGGGCGAGTCGGTGGCCGAATACCGGCTGTTAGAGCCGCTTCTGCCGGAAGTTGACTTGTTTTTCACCTCGTCCGACGAAGCCAAGATGATAGAAAACACACTCGGTACCCCGCGAAATTGGCACGAGTTTGATGAATATGAAAATAACCTGCACTTTCTCGATTTTCTGAGCGAAAGATTCTGGCGGAAGGAGAGCGGTCCTGGGGACTCCTTACGGAGAACGAGGATGTTCGGCGTTACAGTCAGCAATGGCGCCTATGAAAAGCACATCTGTCCCGATGGGGTTATCGGCGGTCCGAACAAAATCGAATCCCGGTTTATGGCTGGCGGGGTGGTTGACCTTGTCGGAGCGGGGGACTCATTCAGGTCAGGGCTTCTGACATACATTGCCCACAACTTAGCTGATTTCAGGGACGGTGCTGTGAACTTTGCCGAAGCGGTACAGATGGGCAACCTGTTCGCTGCACTTTACATTAAAGCGCCGCTTGATGATAGATACGGCGGAATCAAAACTTATGATAGAATGCTCGAAGTTGTCCGCAGCGATATAACCTATCCAACTTTTGAGGCATTGACAAAGGCGTTGAGTTAGCCGGCTTGTATCCTGCAAGATTGACAGCATAGTTTGTTCGGTCTATAATATCGCAGTGCACATTTAGAAAGGGTTTATTATGGATTTTGAGCAGAATAATAATCGTACAGAATCGACAGAGCCGCAGCCGGAAAAGCCGAGGAAGCGAACGGGCTGGAGAATTTTCTGGGGTATTGTTATAGCGATGTCGGTTCTGGCAAATATCGTACTGTTTTTGGCGTTGATTGGCGTAGTTGCAGTTTTTGCGGCGGGGCAGAAAGGTATTTTTACCGAAGAAGTTATCCAGGCCGGGCCGCGGACAGCTAAAATTGCGGTAATTACGGTCCAGGGCATAATAGACACCGAACAAGCCAATGATGTCTATAAGCAGTTAAAGACAGCCCGGCAGGATGAGCGGGTGAGGGGGTTGATTATTCGTGTGAATTCGCCGGGCGGAGCGGTTTCGGCCAGTGACCGGATATACAATGAGATACTGAAGTACAGGAACGAAAAAGGTAAGCCGGTTGTTGCGTTTATGCAGGGCGTTGCCGCTTCGGGTGGTTATTATGTCTCGGTTGGAAGCGATAAAATCGTAGCTGAGCCGACCGTGATTACCGGCTCGGTCGGCGTGATAGCGGGCCATTTTGTTCTCCAGGAATTGCTGGAAGAAAAGCTCGGCATTCAGCCGGTCATTTTCAAGTCAGGCCGGAAGAAAGATTGGCCCAGTCCGTTCCAGCCGGTTACCGAAGAACAGCGGCAGTATATACAGGATAAACTAATCAGCCCCGCTTATAACAGGTTCGTGCAGATTGTTGACGAGGGCAGAGAATCGCTTACATTAGCCGATGTCAAACGCCTTGCCGACGGCAGTATTTATTCTGCGCAGGAGGCGCTCGACGAAAAGCTGATAGATGAGATTGGCTATCTTGATGAGGCGATAGAGCAGGTTAAGTTGTTGGCGGGGATTGAAGAAGCCCAGGTAGTGGAATATCGCAAAGCGTTCTCTCTGACTGATTTTTTATATTCCCGCAGCCAAAGTTTTCTGAAAATCGACAGAGCTGCGCTGTACGAACTTGGTACGCCGCAGGTATTATATCTTTGGAGCATATATTAGTATCGCAATGATAGGCCTTATTGAGGACAATTACGAATCACTCAGGCGGTTTTGCGAACAGTATCGTGTTCAGCGGCTCGAAGTATTTGGTTCGAGCTTGACTGGCGAGGAATTCGACCCTGAAAAAAGTGACCTGGATTTTCTGGTGGAATTTCTGCCGTTGGAGCCGGGCGAACATGCCGACTCTTACTTCGGCCTGCTTGAAGCATTACAGGATTTGTTTCATCGCCCAATAGATCTGGTTGAAACCAAAGCTATACGAAATCCTTACTTTCTCGAATCGATCAATCAGAACAGGAGGCAGATATATGCGGCGTGAGGTATGCAAATTTTTGTACGATATTCAGTTGGCCTGCCAGGCATTATTACAGTTTACGCTCAACAAATCACTGGATGATTACCAAGCAGATGTTTTACTGCGCAGCGGTGTTGAACGACAGCTCGAAATTATCGGCGAAGCCCTCAACCAGGCATTAAAAATCGCTCCAACTCTTACCGGGGAAATTACCGGTATTCGCCAAATCATCAATCTTCGCAATACGATTATACACGGTTACG
>CAJVYK010000098.1 GCA_913009865.1 uncultured bacterium | reverse complement strand
CAGCATAGATTCACTTGCATCACGAAGTGCCTTGACCTGAGGGTACTTTTTATTCAGCACAACACAAGCCCGCTCGCACTTCTGACGACGCTTGCCATACTCACCGCCGCCAATTTCGTGCTTAACCATACTATTGAAAATCATTATGCAGCAGTTATTGCTGTCGAAAGGCAAAGCCCTAACGCTCACATCGCGACAATCCAAAAATACAGCGTGGTCTTTTCTGCCCATTATGGAAACAGTTTGGTCCATTATGCCGCAAGGACTGTTTGCATAGCTGTTCTCTGCTTCCTGACATATTCGAGCGAGCCGTATCGGCTCCATCTCATATTCGGGCTGTGAAATATGTATCATTGCTCCGGCTAAGGAGACCTCTAAGGCTGCTGAACTGCTTAAGCCCGCTCCGAGAGGCACTTCGCTGGCGATGTACAGATTTGCACCTCTTAGAGTCAAACCTTCCTGCAGCAGCAGCGCCGCCACTCCCCTGCCGTAATTGGCCCACCGGCAATTGTCAGCAGGTTCCAGATTACTTGAAAGTATGAATTCGTGTTTCTCATTGACCAATTCGGAATAAAGCCGGATTTTGTCGTCGTCTCGCTCTGATGCCGCCACCCGGCAGGAGTTATCTATTGCGGCAGCGATTACAAAACCCTCGTTGTAATCTGTATGACCGCCGATTAACTCAACTCTGCCGGAAGCACGACTGATAAAAGCAGGCCTTTGGCCGGGATAAACCTCAACAAAATTTCTCAATATTTCCTTAACCAAAGAACTATAGCCATCACACATACGGTTTCACTTTAACTTAATTGGCAAGCCCTCGTCGTTGGATTTAGCTATGAACGAGCTCAGCTCTTGCAGCAGCACTTGAAGTTGCCGACTATTCTCAAGCAGATTCTCATACAATCGCCCATCGTTCATAAGTCTGGCAAGGCTGCCCTGGCCGTTGTTTACCTTCTCCAAAATCAGTCGTAACTCCGCCACCGTTTTACTTAATTCTTCGCTGGCGCCAGTCATAGCGGTAACAAATTTTTCTATTCTGACATCCGCATTTTTCAAAGTTGCCGTCCCTGTGGTGGACAGTTCCTGAAATTCTTTTAGTGCCTTCGTAGCTTGCTTTGTCACCTCAGTCATATTGGCCAGAGTTGTCTTGAAATTTTCTTTGTTCGCCTTATCGCCAAGAATATCGTTGGCGTTGTTGATAAAAGTACGGAGGCCGTCAACCAGCTCCTCCAGTTTCTTCTGACTCTCTTCCGGGAAAAACTCACTGGTCATACCTGTCGAGCCCTGCAGCAAACTTCCCTCGACCAAGGATTTGCCCTGCGGCTCTTTCACATCAAAAGGTCGAGTCTTGAATTCAATATAGCTGCTGCCCAAACCTCGCGTCATTAGTTTTACTTCAACATCCTCTGGAATAACGTTGTCGTATTCTTTATCGATATTAATAACGGCTATCGTCTGATAGGACCACCGGTCAGTCTTCAAGTTTCTGAGGATTGTCGGCGGTTTGATATTCACTACTCTGCCGATTTGATAGCCGCAGAATCGCACGGGAGTATTTTCCTGCACGCCCGGCGCCGTCGGAAATTGGACTCTCACCTCGAAAGATTTCCACCTGCTGACGAACACCGGCAAATCGCCAAACTTAAATATCAGCCATACAAGCGAGCACATACCTATTACGACAAAAACACCTACTATAACATTGCGTTTTTTTTGGGTAGTTTCGTAATCACTCACTTTTTGCTTCCTTTCAAATCGCCTCGGCCTTCCAGAAACAATTCCCTTATGGCACGCAACGGATAGCCGCTGTCGTTGAGCCTTTTTATTAGTTTAATTCGCTCGATACTCTTTTCGTCGAACAGCCGTCTGCCGGTCGGCGTAATTTCTGTGGGCTCAAGCAGACCGACCATAAGATAATATTGCAAAGATTGCCGGGAAATGCCAGCTTTTTTTGCAGCTGTACCTATTGGCGTTAATTTGCTCTCTTGACCCATATTTGTTTAGCCGGCGCCGTTATCTACTCTCTGTCGTCTTTTTCTCGACCGCTATTTTTACCAGAGCCAGGAACGAGGTCTTTACCTGTTCAAACGTCAACTGCCTTACAGTTTCTTTGGCGTCTGATTTACTTAATTTTTTCAACCATCGAGGCGAAATCATAAGCAAATAATCGAAGCCGGCTGGAATCCGGCCCTGGTTTTGCCGAAAGGCCTCTCTGGCCAGCCGTTTTAATCGGTTACGCACAACCGCATTGCCGCATGCTTTACCAACAGAAACACCCAATCGCGGATATCCACAATCGTTTTTGCCCATTACGAGCGTAAACAGCCCGTTGCTGACACGCAGCTTATGAGCCAAAACGGCTTTGAACTGCCTCTGACTGACAAGCCGCTTGCTTTTAGGAAAAGTAAATTGCTTCATAAGTTTATGGTTCGCAGTTCGTGGTTTTAAGTCTATGAACTATGAGTTCATAACTACGAACTCATTTAGCCCGTTGCCAGGGTCATTCCATCTGCCACTTTACGTCTGTGCAAAACCTCAGCGCTTATTTTGCGGTTTACCATTCGATAGTCCAAAACACCAACAAGCTCATCGTTGTTGTCGTCGCTGGCCACCACGGGCATATTTTCCAAGTCGTAGCGACTCATGTGCTCCATCGCTTCTTCAAGCGGCTTATTCGGCATGGTCTTGTCCAGTACCGGCTCGGCAACATCACAAGCCAGCAGCCAGCCGGCAATTTTCTGACTGGCAAACATCTCTTTAATACCGGCAATAGTGATTATTCCCACAATCCGGGATTGGCTGTCAATAACCGGATAATATACGCTGTCGCTCGTGCTGAATACCTCAAGAATCTGTTGCAATGGCAAATCCTGGGCAATGCTTGTCGGCGCCGCATCCATAACATCCTTGACCGTGTACGTTTTTATCAGGTCTTCTTCAGTAACATTCATCCCTATTTCGCCTGCCTTCTTTACGCCCGATTTAACAAATATCGGCCCAATTAACTGCACAATGAAGGTCGTAGTGGCCACAACTAAAATAACCATTGAACTGATACGGTTGTCAAACCTTTGACTGGCCATGATACTTAATCCAATCGCCACTCCTCCCTGGGCAAACAGGCACAAACCAAGATACTTTCTGACGGTTTTCCTGGCATTAGACAATGTGGCCCCCAAATATGCTCCGCTTATTTTGCCGACGCTTCGACATAATATGTAAGCGGCAACCAGCAGCCACGTCAGATACGACATATTTTCGATTTTAAGCCGAGCCCCTACAAGAACGAAGAACAGCACATAAATCGGCGGGGCGAATTTTTTTATCACCTCAAAGGTCTCCTGACTGCGTCTCGGAGCACAGTTAACCAGAGTCAACCCTAACGCCATCGAGGACAAAATAATATCCAGATCTAATGTCAGTGAAAGACCAATCACTAAAAGAACCCCGCCTACCGCAAATGTCAATGCGCTGTCCCTGTCATGTATTCTTACGAGAATCGACCTGAGTACCAGCCCGGCTACAAAGCCCACAAGCAAAGCGATTCCCAGCTTGTACACCGCCAGTCCTATCGCCGCTGCCACACCGCTGGCGGCATGGTAGCCGGTTAATATACCTGCCAGACTGGTTCCAAAGGCATACAAGCTCAGCGCCAGGGCATCGTCAAGCGCAACAACTGCAATAGCCGCTGTCGTAAGTGGTCCACGCGTCTTGTATTCCCATAAAACCTGGATAGTAGAAGCAGGGTCGGTGGCGGATGAAATCGCACCCAATACAACGCCCAGAGCAACAGAGAGTTTCAAATTGCCCGTAAACAGATATGTCAGTAAAAAGGTGCTGACACCGACAAGTATAAACGCAGCGATACCCTCGGCAAGCAATATTGCTACGAATTGTTTACCGTACTTTTTGAAAATGTCGGACTTCAGCTCACCGCCTATCATGAAACCGATAATGCCCAGTGCAAAATAGTTCAGCGGCTCAACCGTGCTTATAATGGAGCCTGAAATCAGCTTCAGGCCGCTCTCTCCTATAATCAAACCGATTATTATGTACCCGATTATCTGCGGAAAATGCAGCTTGTGGAACAGTCGCGCTCCGACGGTGCCGCCGAATACAGCTATACCTAACAGCAATAAAAGATTTAAATGGTCTATTTCACCAATGTTTGCGTTGATAACTGAGTTCATTACAATCTTGCTTTCAAACAATCGAAACAAATAAATCCAGGTTAAGCGTGTTGCAAATTATACATCCTGTCAGCTTCATGCTGCTTGGCCAGGACCTCGGCACTAAGCTTGCGATGAGCGGCATTAGCATCTAAAACTCCAACAAATTTGTCTTCCTGCTTTGGGTCGATGACGGGCATATACTCTGTGCCGAGTTCCTTTGTTTTATTAAAGGCCTCTGACAAAGCCGTATCAGGGCTTATATCTGCGACAATTGGTTCCACGATATCCATAGCTATCAGCCAATCGTTTAATTCCTGAGTTGCAAAAGTATTTCTGATACCGTCCAGTGTTATGGCACCAATCAGTTTTTTATCGTTACCAACAACAGGGTAGTAAAAGCTTTCCGTAGTGCTGACTACTTTGATTACTTCCGTCAAGGGCATACCTGCGGAAATAACAGGTGTTTTTGTATCCATTACATTGCAGACTTTATAGGTTTCGATAAGGTCGTCTTCGGTTATATTAACGCCTATTTCCCCTGCTTTCGAGATGGCGAACTTGGTTCCAATGGGTCCGATTACCTCGAAGAAAATCGTGGTAGCTGCGATAGTATTCACTACCGCCACGGCCAAACTTTGCCCTACCGCCCCCAAAGAATCAAATTCCTCAGCGGCAAGAACAGCCAGTCCTATCGCCACGCCCGCCTGGGAGAGGATGCCAAGCCCCAGGTACTTGCGAATTATTGCATTTTGTCTTGACAGCTTGGCGCCCAAAAAAGCTCCGCCGACCAGACCGCCTATTCTGCATACCACGTAAACCAACCCCAGAAATCCCATAGTAGGCAAGAGCTTAATTTGGAGGCTGGCCCCGGCCAGAAAGAAGAAGATTATGTATATGGGCAGGGAAATAGATTGTATTGCCCGATAAGCTTTTCGGTTCTGTGCCGGAAACAGGTTGACGAATACCATTCCCAAACTCAGATTTGCCAGTATAAGTGAGAAATGTAAATAGTTTGCTATGCCTGCACATACCAGTATTCCGCCCAGAGAGATAGCCAATATGCCATCTTCTCCTGGCACCTTTCGGCTGAAATATCCGGTAATGATTCCAAGCACGGCTCCAAGAATGATTGAGCCGATGATTTCAAAAATAGGTCCTTCTATAACAGTCACAGCAGATATTGTTCCCCCCGTCAGCAGCAGTTTCGCCAGCGCAACGGCGAGTGCAAATATCATTATTGCCAATCCGTCGTCCAGTCCTACCACTGCGTAAAGAGCGTTTGTCAGGCGTCCCTTTGCCTTATACTCATGCAGTACCGCCACCGTACCTGCCGGCGCCGAAGCTGGCGCCATAGCGCCAAAAATCAGGGCCAGATACAATTTTTGCGTCAAAAGATACACACCCGCCGCCACAAGCAAAAAGGCTCCGAACGACTCTAAAAGGGTAATAACCATAATACCTCTGCCCATTTCCTTCAGGGTACTCAGTTTCATTTCGCTGCCGATTATAAATGCTATCATAGACAGGGCAAAGCCGGGAAAGATGCTTAACTTATCTAACAAGGGCAAGTTAAAGACATCCAGAAATGACGGTCCCAGAATAAGGCCGGCAATCAAATAACCGACAATGCCGGGAAGTCTGATTTGACGAACAAGCTTACCGCCGATAAAGCCAAAAATGATAGCGATAGCGATAAAAAACAATATATCCATCTACAAAAAACTTTCTTTATATCTTTTATAGCTCAACCTTCATAAGCTTACCTGCCGCACAAAGCGCCGAATGCTAAGTCGGTGAAATCTGCGGCACGTACGTGTATATCAGCAGCTGGAGTTTATTTTCTCCCAATCTGATAATATACCGGATTTCGCATATTAACTCTCATCCTGTCAGGAACCCGGAAGTATAGCGTATTCCGATTTTCGGGACAACCTTTTTCCCTCATACTGCTTTTTGAAAGATACTTCTGTTAAATTTCACTTGACAAAGCGCCGCTGGTTAACTATTTAGGCGGGTTTGGAATTGATTTGGACAGTCATTAGTAATGACAAGTAAAGCGCGTAAAGCAGCCGATTAACCGGTTAGCTTTAGTTTCAAAGAGTATCTGGAGTATTTAACAATGTTACCAGCAAAAAAAACCAGTAAAAGCAGAACACGCACTCGCCGCAGTCATCATAAGCTAAAGGCTGTAAACTATTCGGTCTGCAAGCGATGCAACCACGCCAAGCTGCCGCACGCAGTATGTGGAAATTGTGGTTACCTCAACCCTGAAATAACATTAAAGCTCGCTAAAGAGCAATAGTAAGGGCAGCTAAAAAATGCGAATCGCAGTTGATGCAATGGGAGGCGACAATGCACCGGATGAGATTATTTCCGGCGCCATGGAATCAATCTCGCTGCTTAACGAAGATGATGAGCTGATACTTGTCGGCCCGGAGGCTGTGATAAAACCGCGACTGTCCTCTTTGAAGTCTCGTAATAAAGGTGCGATTAGCGTGGTTGACGCTCCTGAAATTATCGGTATGGACGAGGCGCCGATAGAGAGTCTGCGGAAAAAAGTCAAAAGTTCAATCGCAGTTATGGCCAAGCTGGCTAAAAATGGCCACACTGACGCTGTCATCTCGGCAGGCAATACGGGAGCTTGCGTGGCGGCTTTCCAAATGAGGATGAGAAATCTACCCGGCGTTAATCGCCCTGGAATCGCTGTAGTGTTTCCAACCTTCGAAGGGCCGGTAACGATATGTGATGTGGGCGCCAACATCTCTTGTAAGCCGATAAATCTTTACCAATATGCGGTAATGGCCAGTATGTATTCGAAACATCTGCTCGGAATAGAGAAACCGAGGGTCGGGCTTATGAGCATTGGCGCCGAAGACGCAAAGGGTAATGAGGTTGTTAAAAAAGCACGTGAGATGATGAAATCCGACCCGAATATAAATTTTATCGGCAACATCGAGGGCAGAGACATATTCAAAGGTGTTTGTGACGTTGCGGTTTGCGAGGGTTTCGTTGGCAATGTAATCTTGAAACTTACCGAAGGGCTTGTTGACGGCCT
>CAJVYK010000097.1 GCA_913009865.1 uncultured bacterium | reverse complement strand
CGCCTATCATAGCAACAACACGAGGAGCGTCTTTGCGGTCAATTCGATAGGTTATGCGGACATCTACGGGGAATGTATAACCATCTGCGCTTCGGACGGTTATAGGCCGACGAGGCTGGGCTTTGCCCCGCTCGCCACGCTCCATCTCCGCGGTGTAGCTTACCTTTGTCTGGCGGATGCTCATTAATGTAACTTCGTAAGCTTTTGTATTCAGATAGTACTGACCTTCACCCAGCGGCTTGTTCCATACGCCTCTTTGACCCACTTCCACAAGACGGTTTTTGGCATCTCCTACTTTGCCAACGTTGCTCTTTATAACTGCGACGGTGCCGACTCTGACGTTTACTACAGGAACGGCTTTAATGGTAAACAGTTTTGTATTGATACGATATTTACCCGGCTTAAGGACTGAAAGCTGTGGGCCTTTAAAGCCGTTGCCCTCAGTGAGGAAATACTCGGCATTGATCATTTTGTCCGGCTCTTTCCACTCCGGAGCGTAAATTGTATTGAGAGGCAGGCTTCGGCCATCCGCGGTTTGAACCAAGCCTACGAAACCCTCTTTTATCTCGACCATAGGTTCCTTACTGATCTCATACTGCCATGGCCAATAGAAGAACTGCCAGCCGGGAGCCAGAATCTGGGCCTGAATCCCGTTTTCACCGTTTACCGCTAAAATCCGGTCGTCCGGCAGAGAACCGCCGCCCAATTTCTTCTCCACAATCCCAATCTGATTGCCGCCGATTTTCACAATCGAGCTGGCAATTACCACCACCAAAACAATGACAATCACCAGAACCAATGTCAGAATTGCCTTTAGTTTTCCTCCGGGTATTTGTTCCCATGTAGCGTTCATAATAGTTCCTCTTGTAAATTAACAATTAACTTATACCGGCTTTCGCAACTACTTAGAGGCGCAGAAAGCGAGTGTGACAAAACAAATAACTGCAGCAATGTTGTCAGAAACCGAAACTGTTAGTTATACATCGCAAATTCGTGCCGCCTGTGCCATAGATGTCAGCGGGTCAGGGGTGGTTGGGACATACTCGTGGCCCACATAGCCCGTAAAGCCGGTCTCGACAATTGCACGCAGAATGGCCGGGAAATATAACTCCTGTGTTTCGTCAATTTCATGCCTGCCGGGGTTGCCGCCTATCTGGTAGTGGGCGATGTAGTCCTTATAAGTACGGAGTGTCCGAATTATATCGCCTTCCATTATCTGGCCATGATAGAGGTCGTAAAGGATTTTCAGACGTTCGGAGCCGACTTTATCGCACAGCTCAATGCCCCAACTCATATGGTCGAACATATAACCCGGGTGATTGACTTTAGTGTTAAAGTTTTCGATGCAGAGGGTGACCTTTTTCTTTTCAGCGTATCCGATGATTTGCTTGAAGGCAATGACAGCGTTCTCAAGTCCCACGTCGTCAGGTATGCCGTCACGATTGCCCGTGAGGGCGATTACATTCGGAAATCCGTATTCGGCTGCGGCGTCAATGCTGATGCGAAGACTGGCGATGCATTCGGCGTGATAGGCCTTGTTATTCAGACCGCGTGTGAGGGATTTATCATTGTAGCTGTTGACCATCCCGCAGACCAGGCCGTACTTTTTCACTGTCGGCAGTTCATTGGGCGAAACCAACTCGACTGATTTGATTCCGAGCTTCGCAGCAGCATCACATATCTGGTCAAGCGTTAGGCCCTGCTCGGAATAGGGCCACTTGCAGACCGACTGGTTGATGCGACCCTTTTTGATGACCCGCTCGAGGGCGGCGGCTGCGGTGGCTGGTACACTCACGCCGGCAATAGCAGCCGCTGCTACGCCAGCCATTCCGGCCAGTATCTGCCGGCGAGTCATTGTTGGAACAATGCCCTGACGACAAGATTCTACACAACTTTTCTGTGTTGACATTTTAATTCCTTTCACTTAAATCGATTTAAGTCTCAAGTCATACTTTGACACTGATACGATAACCCAACACAAGGAAAATATCAACATAATTTCCACCGTTTTTTTGCGGCATATCGTTCCCAGACGGCAACTCAACGTGCCGATTTCACCAAAACCGGCCTGCTGAGGGCGTAAGGTACATCTTGTTTTTTCTGAAACAAATTGAATCCCGGCTGTTTATGGTTATAATGTCGCAGATTTACAGGACAAAGATTATGATTTATAACACATACGGCTCAACCGGTATCGAGGTCTCAGCCATAGGGTTCGGCGGGATGCAGTTTGAAAATCAGGATGACATCGATGCCTGTGCCTCGCTGGTCAAGGCCGCTTACGATATGGGCATCAACTACTTCGATACCGCTCCCGGCTACGGTAAATCCGAAGAGCTGTTCGGCGCAGCGCTGAAAGAAATGAACAGGACCAGGGCGCAAAAGCCGTTTTACGTCTCCACCAAGACAATGAAGGCCGAGCCGAGGCAAATACGTAAGGAACTCGAAACATCGCTGAAAAGGATGAATCTGGACTATATCGATTTCTACCACGTCTGGTGCGTAATGTCACTCGATGCCTACCGGGACAGAAAGGCCAAAGGCGCACTGGCTGAATTCGAGCGATTAAAGGCCGAGGGGCTCGTTAAACATATCTGTGTTTCAACTCATATTACCGGCCCAGAGATTAGCGAGATGTTGGCTGATTATCCGTTCGAGGGTGTATTGTTAGGCTATTCAGTTATGAACTTTGCCTATCGCCAGGCCGGGCTGGAGGCGGCGGCTAAACTTAATTGCGGAGTGGTTGTAATGAATCCGCTCGGCGGAGGGGTTATCCCGCAGCACCCAGAGCGCTTTGCATTTGTAAAAACACGCAAGACGGAAACCGTTGTTGAGGGCGCTCTGCGGTTCCTAATCAATGACCGACGCATCACATCCGCCCTTGTGGGCGCCAGCAACCAGCAACAACTTGCCGAAGCAATCGCAGCAGTGGAAGGGTACCAGCCGATTCGGCCCGAGACTGTCCAGAAAATACATGCCGGCTTAAAGGATGCCTTCAATGAGCTTTGCACGGGCTGCCGGTATTGCGATAACTGCCCGGAAGATATACCCGTACCAAAAATGATGGACGCCTATAACTATTACGTACTGAGAGGAAAATCCGAAGATATGATTAACCGCCTGCGCGAACACTGGAACATCAAACCGGAAAACGATTATGTCGCAAGATGTACTGAGTGCGGGCTGTGCGAGAAAGCATGCACCCAAAAACTACCCATTTGCCAACGGCTGAAATTTGTCCACAACGAGGCCGAACGGTTAGGGGCGGGCTGAAAATCGATTATTCACAATCAATAATCATTCAGAACTGCCCGGGACTGGAGTCGAACCAGCACTCCCGTAAGGGAACTAGCCCCTCAAGCTAGCGCGTCTGCCTATTCCGCCACCCGGGCCTTTTAAATGATTATTGATTATTGATTATTGATTGTCAACTATCAAATGGAGCGGGTTTGATTGTTCCGGAGCAAAAGGTGCAGTCGCTGGCCGAACGCAAAACCAGTTTGTTTGCACAAACAAGCTACCATCGGCGATTTGGCTAAAAGCTCTTCCCTCGTCTTGGCCTGCGGCATCAGCATTACCTTGTCTGAATCGACGTTTCCTATTTTCTCTACCGTCTGTTGTATTTCCGGCAAATCAGCCTGCGAATCCACTACGAATTTTAGTTGATATTTATAGTTATCAATCAGCTCACTTAAGACGGCTATGTCTAATCTCGAATCTTCGTGGACCGCAGCAAGCTGGGGGGCGGCTGGTGTGGAGTTACTCAATTTAGGGCTTATGCTCATTAAGTCACAGGCCAAATCCGGTATGAACGCAATCCCTGCGGTTTCAATTGTTATATGCTTTTCAGAGGCCTTCAGCTTCTGTACTAATTCCGGCAAATCAGGATTTATCATTGGCTCGCCGCCGGTTATTACCACGAATTTGCTCCGGGCCTGTTGCTGAACGGCCTGGACAATTTTGTCCGTGCTGTAATGGAACCCTGCTTCCTGGTCCAGGGCGTATTTAGTATCGCACCATCGGCAGCGCAACGAGCAGCCCGCCAGACGTATGAATACGCTGGGGACGCCAGCCAAAAATCCCTCGCCCTGCAAAGAATAAAAAATTTCGTTTACTCTCATTTTCGTGGTTCGTGGTTCGTGGTTCGTGGTTCGTGGTTCGTGGTTCGTGGTTCGTGGTTCGTGGTTCGCTATCCACGATTCACCAAAAACGGTTATTTCTTTACATACTCAATAGGGTCTTTGAGTCCTGCTTCGGCAAAGCCCTTTAACCTTAATCGGCAGGAATCACAGCGGCCACAACTTCTGCCCCGCTCGTCCGGGTCGTAGCAGCTGTGCGTCAGGGAGTAGTCCACGCCGAGCTTTGTGCCGGCGAGGATGATTTCACGCTTTGTCATATTTATAATCGGGGTATGAATCCGGTATCGGCCCTTGCCCTGGACGGCGGCTGCGGTGGCAAGGTTGGCGGCCTTCTCAAACGCAGCTATAAACTCAGGCCGACAGTCGGGGTAGCCACTATAATCCATCGCATTGACGCCGATGAAAATATCGAATGTGCCCAATACCTCTGCCCAGCCGAGCGCAAAACTTAAAAATATTGTGTTGCGGGCAGGTACATAGGTCGATGGAATTTGATCCGAATCGTCTAAATCAACCCTGTCTTTCGGTACTTCAAGAGCTAAATCAATCAGAGCTGAACTGCTAAACCCGACCAAATCAATATCGATTACACGGTGTTCGGACGCCTTGAAAAATGTAGTTATTCTTTTTGCAGCCTCAATTTCCCGCTGGTGCCGTTGGCCATACTTAAAAGTCAATGCGTAACACTGAAAACCTGCGCAGTGGGCCATGCCCAGGACAGTAGCTGAATCAAGACCGCCGCTCAGCAAAACAACCGCTTTTTTATTTTTTTCCAAGTTTTTTCATCCTCTTGCAAAAGTTATTAATGTTTATTATATTAGTTTAGCGGATTTTTTGCGAGGTTCAACCAAATGAATAAAAATCCTGAATTGGAGCTGTTCGACAATACCCATCCTGAGCGGGACTATTATATCACAATAAGATGCCCTGAATTTACGAGTCTTTGTCCTCGAACAGGCCAGCCGGACTTCGGCGAGATTGTCGTCGAATACTGTCCCGACAAACTTTGCATCGAGCTAAAGAGCATGAAGTTCTACATACAAAGCTACCGCAATAAGGGTATTTTTTACGAGGCACTGACAAACGATATACTAAATGACCTGAGTGGCGCCTGTAAGCCGCGATGGATGAAGGTTACATCTCGATTTGCTCCCCGCGGCGGGATAACAACCGAGGTGGTTGCGGAATATAAGCGTGAAGCGTGAAGCGTGAAGCGTATCTCGCAATGACAATATGTAAAATACGAGATACACTTCACGAGATACGAGATGCGAAATATGTCGGAGGTGACAAAATGTCCATAATATTTCATTGTGAGCATTGCGGCAAAAAGATAGAAGCGGCGGACAACGCCGGCGGCAAATGGGGCAGGTGCCCGGCGTGCCACAATAAGCTGTACGTCCCCGGTACCAACTCCGGTGAAGAGCTGAAACTTGCGCCAATAGATGAAAACGACCTGGCGAAACAGAAACAACTGATGGCTGAAACGTACAAGGTTACACAGGAAATATTGAGTGAAAGAGAGATTCCAAATGGGTCGGCTGAGACTACTGCGGCGGCATCTGAAATCAGCGATAGAGAATTGATGAAAAACATAGTTACCTGCCTGCGACAAATGGCCGACGGTGAATTGAACGAAGCACAAAAAACTACAGATTTGATAACCTCTTACGGCCCACAAGCCGTGAACATTCTCGACAGAATAGCACTTAGCGAAATGCCTGAGCCGGAATTGGCTGATATCCCCGGCCAGGTGCTTTCGGGCCTGATAAGAAAGCTGCGCGGCAAAATAAGCTAAAACAAAGATTTTCGATTTTCAGTCGTCAGGCAATTGAAAATCTTTCTCAGAGCTTCTCCCCAAAACGGCCTCAATTTGCAAATCCGCCCCGATTTTTTCGGTCCATAAAAAATAACAGGCCAAACAACCCCCTTTAATTTGGCTGTAATGAAACTACTTTTTATATTTTATGTAGAAAGAACAAAAACAACCTGTTCGAACTTCATGTTGAAACCCGGAAGGAAATTTATTATGGCCGATGATACAACGGTGGTGCATGTTACCCACGAAGCGGTGGGGAAAATCGGCGGTATAGGCGCCGTTCTGCAGGGCTTTTTCACGTCCAAATACTATCTTGAAGCGGTTGGCCGTTCAATCCTCGTCGGACCATTGTTCGGCACCGAAGGGACTGTGTCAGAACGGCTTGGTGAAAACAGCGAAGTTTTGTATTCCTCTGTGGATGGACTTGTAAACACAGAGTACGCTTCGGCCTTCAGGGAAATCGAAGACTTCTACAATGCAGGTATCGTTTACGGCAGGCGAACATTTATTGACGAGCAGACAGGGGTAAAAAGCCGGCCAGAAGTACTGCTCGTCGATGTAAGATGTATGGATAAAGGGCCGATTGACGAATTCAAAAAACGCATGTTCGATGAATTCGGTATCCGCAGTCATTTGTATGAACATCTGTGGGAATATGAGCAATACGTAAGATTGGCACCGCCGGCGATTGCTGCGCTGAAAGCAATCGGCGCAGCCGGAAATTCGACAGTCATTGTCTCGCACGAGTTTATGGGAATGCCAACGGCATTGGCGGCTATCCTCGAACCAACGTGTGATTTCAAAACCGTTTTCTATGCCCACGAAGTGGCTACGATGCGCCGCATTATAGAAGAACATCCCGGCCAGGATACGATGTTCTATAATGTTATCAGGCAGGCCCACAAAGATGGACTTTACACCGGCGATGTGTTCGGCGACCAGAGCTGCTTTTTCAAGCACGCTCTCGTGGAAGCGACAGACTATTGCGACACTATATGTGCGGTGGGTGATTATGTCCTCAGCGAATTGCGGTTTCTATCACCCGAATTTGAAACCGTCGGTATCGATATAGTTTACAACGGGATACCCGCATACAAAATCAGCACTGTTGAGAAGCTGCAATCAAAAGAAAAACTGCAACTGTATTGTGAGAATCTATTGGGGTATAAGCCGGATTTCGTCTTCACGCATGTTACAAGACTGGTGCGGAGCAAGGGACTGTGGCGTGATTTGAGTGTGCTACGTACAATAGAAAAAAAGTTTAGAAGCCAGGGCAAAACAGGGGTGTTGTTTTTACTGTCCACCGAAGTTGCACAACGGCCCAGCCGGGATATTTATAATATGGAATCGGCATATAACTGGCCTGTGGCTCACCGTGAAGGCCAGCCGGACCTT
>CAJVYK010000096.1 GCA_913009865.1 uncultured bacterium | reverse complement strand
GCAATTGCGATGATATGTAGGATTGGCTGAGAATCATCTTTTTCTGATATTCCTTAAAGCTGTCCCAGTTCATTCCCCTCTGCCTTAAGGCCTGTTCAGCCTTGGCCGAATCGCCCTCGAAGCTGACAATAAATCTTTTCACTTCCGCTTCCGCCGCCTTTTCCAGAGCTTCGTCAATATCCGCTCCCCCCTTCTTTTTGGCTTGGTTGTAAAGCAGGATATTCGATATTTTGGTTACAAGCGCCTGCTCAATCGCAGGCATGGCCTGCTCTTTGAACCGCTCAAAATCATTTCTTTGCGCAACCGGCCTGAAGCGTTTTATCAGTGCCGCAATTACTTCTTCGCTGGTTATAGTATCACCGCCTACAGCTAAGACAAATCCGCCTGATGCTTGCGGAAGGTCTTCTCTTTGGGCAAAAGGAATCCGCTCTAATTCAGCTTCGCTTAAAGCCGGCTTATCCTTACCGGCACACCCCGCTATCAGCAAAAGCGCTAATACAGATAAAAAAGCATACTTACGCACAGCCCAATCTCCAACCATAAGTCACCAACTATGAATTACGAGTAAGATTTTACGTCAAAATTCCCTAATAATCCACAAAAACGTTTTGAATAATGTGCAATTTCGTTTATATTCAAGCCCGTGGATTCTGCTGTTAAGACTTGGCTGGTTGCAATACAGCAGAGGCCAAATTTTACTGTCGGCGTCATACGATAACCAGGACCGAAATACAGTCAGCAAACTTGCGCGGGAATTTGGTTCAGCACTGGCCGGCAAGCTGAAGTAAAGCACCAAAACCGGGCAAGGTTTTATCTTTCCATTGTCATTGCGAGCGTCGCGAAGCGATGCGTGGCAATCTCAAAAATATTTCATCCTTGGTTTCACCGGGGGTTATTTTTCTCAATACCCCATTTCAGCTCCCCAACCTGCTCCCGCTTCACAAACTCCACGTATCCATCATTAAACAATATAATGCATCCGTATCCGTTGTGATTTTCCGTAGTCAGCAGTTCCGGCCCACCAGACCGATCCCAGCCGCCCTTGGTCTCAAACAATAGCACCGTATCGCCTGGCGAATTCGGCTCACAGTTTGGGTTCATCGCATAACTGCATCTCTCTTTCTTATTTCCCAGACACCTGAACTGTTTCTTAGTCACATCACCGTATTGGATTAATAAGTCGCACCACTTATCAGGTGTCGGATATTTTTCATCATAATCGCTTGCATATATTAACATCGCCTTTCCCAAACCTGATAGGTTTGATCCACATACCATTCTGGGGGAAACACATCTTATCCTTGGCAGGACAAAAATAAAGTAAGATGCTAAAAGGAAGGAAATAATTGTCCCCACAGCACCAAATCGTTTACCCTCTAATCGACCCCTGCTTATCTGAATCCTAATAACGCTCACAATGCCCAAGACAAACGCAAGTGGTACTCCGATGACAAAAGTAAAAAAAGAAAGGTACAAAATGATAAGCCCAATGTAGGATTCGGGTTCGGTTGGAGGATTAATAAAGTAAAAGAAAAAAAATAAGGCCAAAATACTCACCAGAGCCAGCCAAAAGGCTGTGAGGGCCATCCTGCAAATTTTAGGTTTTTGAGTTTGTAAGCTATTTTCTTTTTCGCTCATATTTTATTTCTCTTTCTTAAACTCAATTTTGATTTTTGCTTTGTCATTTTGCATTTTGATTTTTAATTTTTGATTTCTCCTCTGTGACCTCAGCGGTTAAATATCTTTTGCAGAACCCTCATTATCGTTTTCGGCTCGAAATAATTCTTCGGCAAATGTAAATATACCGTCTTCGGGTCCGGGATTCTAACTGTCCCTTTCACCTTTGCGAATAAAGAATCAGCTTGTGCACTTGCGTCTTTCGCAAATGAAAATACCAAATCCCGACCCGAGATAACTATTGCTTTTATATCCTGCTTACTTGCCTCGATTCGAAGCTCGGCCAATTCCAGCAGTACTTTGACCTCATCCGGCACCGGCCCATACACGTCAGCTAATTCGCCGGCAATTTGTTTCAGACTGTCGCTATCCCCTGCAACAGCTATCTTGCGGTAAACGTCCATCCGGTACCTGCTTAGCGGTATGTAATTTTTCGGTATATACGTGGCGAATCCCAAATCGACAACCGCCGTCGGTATCGGTTTCGGCTGCTCTCCTTTCAGCTTTCTAACCGCCTCAGCTAACATCTCGCAGTACATCTGGTAGCCCACCATTTGAATATGGCCGGACTGCTCAGCGCCTAATATATTGCCCGCCCCGCGAATTTCCAAATCTCTCAGCGCAATTCTAAAACCGGCCCCGAGATGCGAATACTCTTCAATGGCTTTTAAGCGCCTGGCCGCCACCGGCGTAATCGGCCTTGAGGCGGGCAGCAGCATATACGCATACGCCCGATGCTTATACCTGCCGACCCTTCCGCGAAGCTGATGCAGCTGGGCCAGGCCGAACCTGTCTGCGTTATCTATAAAAATCGTATTTGCGTTCGGAATATCCAGCCCGGATTCGATAATCGTCGTACACACAAGCACGTCGGTATCGCCCATCACAAAATCTATCATTGCTTTCTCAAGTTCGCTTTTGGCCATCTGTCCGTGTGCGATAGTAACCTTTGCGCCGCTGTCATCGATGAGCTTTTGAATCTCCCAGGCCTTTTTTTCAATCGTTCTTACCCTGTTGTGTAAGAAAAACACCTGCCCCTGACGGTTCAATTCCCGAAAAATCGCCTTTCTGACAAGCTCTTTGTTATAGGCGGTTACGGCTGTTACTATGCTTCGTCTGTCCAATGGCGGCGTGGCCAGCGAGCTTATATCGCGCAGGCCCAGCAGTGACATATGCAGTGTCCGTGGAATCGGCGTAGCCGTCATCGTAAGAACATCAACATTGAATCGCAATTTTTTGAGTTTTTCTTTGTGTTCAACCCCAAACCGCTGCTCTTCGTCGATGATTAACAGCCCCAAATCCTTAAAGCCGATATCACTACTCAAAAGCCGATGTGTCCCTATCAGTATATCGACTCTGCCAGTTTTGGTTCTGGCAATAATATCTCTTGCCTGCTTTGCTGTCTTAAACCGGTTTAAGACCTCGATACAAATCGGGAAATCCGCAAACCGCTCGGTAAAAGTTCTGCCGTGCTGCACACACAATACCGTTGTCGGCACAAGTACCGCCGCCTGCTTTCCGCTCTCGACCGCCTTAAAGGCCGCACGCATCGCCAGTTCGGTTTTGCCATAGCCCACGTCACCACACAGCAGTCTATCCATCGCAACGTTTCGGCGCATATCCGCCTTGATTTGCTCTATAGCTGTAACCTGGTCGGGTGTTTCCTGATAGGTGAAAGACTCTTCAAAATCTCTCTGCCAGTTCGTATCGGCCCCGAACGCAATTCCGCCTATTGCCTGGCGATTGGCCTGAATCTCAAGCAGTTCACCGGCAAGGTTTTGCACAGACCGGGCAACTTTTTCTTTCTGCCTCTGCCATTTCTTCGAGCCGATTTTGCTCAGCTTCGGATGCTTAGGACTTGTCCCTATATACTTCTGCACCAATGCAATGTTGCGAACCGAAACCTGGATTTTTACTCCGTTGCCGTACTCAATCGTAAGATACTCACCCATTCCGCCTTTTTCACGTATGGTTTTCACGCCCAAAAACTTACCGATGCCATAAGAAAGGTGGACGACATAGTCGCCGTCCTGCAAATCTGCAAGCGTATCCACCGGCGCACTTGCCCGCACCGGCCGCTGCCTTCTTCTAAGCGACAACTGGCCGAACAGTTCGTGATGACTTATTACGATTGTACTCAGCGAATCTATGACGAAGCCCTGATGGATAAACCCTGACAGCAGCTTAAAATTCCTCGGCAGTTTCTCGTTATTCTGTTTTATAATTTCGGTAACCCGCTTGGTTTCGGCTGCAGCTTCGCAGTAAAGGCGGACTTTTTTCCCTTGTTTTGCCTTGCTCACCAATTGCTCTAAGGCGTTTTTGTGTCCGGCCCACAGAGAAGTAGCTTTATGCTGGAACTGCTGCACGCTTTTCACGCCTACTTTAAGAAAACCGCAGGGCTCTGAGGCGGCGAATCTGCAAATATGCAGTTGGGTAAACCTCCCGATAGCTTTGTAAATATCCATCCAGCTATAAAGCCGGCCTGCATCTTCGACCCTATCCAGAAACAGCTCTGCAACTTCTTCAATGTCACCTGGCTCTTCGAGAATTATTATTGTATCTTTCGGAAGGATATTTACGAAAAGCTCTCTGTCCTCTAACGCAGCTCCACACACCGCTGAAATTATACCGATGCCTTCTATTTCTTGACTCGAGCGCTGCGTATCCAGATTGATTTCGCGGATACTCTCTATTGTGTCGCCGAAGAATTCAACCCTGACCGCAACAGAGCCCTGGTCTTGTGTCTTTGGTCTTGAGTCTTTGGTCTTAAGTGTCATCGGCGCATAGATATCGACAATCCCGCCGCGGCGTGCAAACTGGCCCGGCAGGTCGATTCTATCCACCCGCTCGAAACCGTTGTCAACCAGCCATTCGACCACCTCTTCCGGCGGCGCTTCTCTTTTGATTTGCAAGCCAAGACTGCTTTTTTTCAGAGCTTCTGGTTTTGGTATCGGCTGACATAGCGCCTGTATCGATGCCGGAATAACAAGTTTATCTCTGCTTGAACGAGACACGAGAGCTGAGAGACGAGTTATGAGTTTCAGTCTTTCAGCTCTAATCTCATCGGTAGCATCCGCTAAATCTTCCTCACCTTCCCAGGCGCTCAAAACCTCCACACCCCCGGCTCCGAAAGTGCGCAGGTCATCGAGAGCTTTATCGGCATCATCGATATGCGGGCAGATATACAGAATTGGTCTTGCGAGCTTTTCCGATATGTAAGCGGCCAAAAGATGTGCGAACGACCCCCACGTCCCCTCGACTTTGACTACCCCTCCGCCCTTTATGGCCCCAAGTCGGGAGATAATCTCGCAAACAGTCTTATCCCGCCCAAGTTCCATAAACTATCCGTACTTCTACTTTAGTTTTTCTTTGTAACCGTTCTGGTTATGCAGCATCTCTATAAACGCCAGCATATTTTCCAGCGGAACATCACCTTCAACGGCATGAGCCGGTGCGAAAATATATCCTCCATTTCCGCCCGCTTCTAAAAGTCTGTCCGTTTCATTCCTGACCCCTTCAACTGAGCCGTACGGCAGGGTCTTCTGAGTGGACAGGCCTCCGTGAAAGGCAAGCCGTCCCTTGTATTTTTTCATAAGGCTGAAAACATCCATAACCTCAGGCTGAAACGGATTAAAGCAGTTAAGACCTATCTCAATCAAGTCATCGAAAACCTCATCCACTTTGCCGCACGAATGAATTGTAATGTACTTGCCTGCCTCTCGAATCACGGCGTACATCCGTTTCAACTCCGGGAAAATAAATTCTCGCCAGATACACGGCCCCATCTGCAAACCTGTCTGCTGACCCCAGTCATCACCAAAATAGACCGCGTCTATATCGTATTTCAAAGCTTCTTTGACCTGGGTGATGTTATAGTCAGCTATTGAGTGCAATAGCTCACGCACGAAGTCCGGATGGTCCAGAAAATCCATCATCAGGTTTTCCATCCCACGAAGTGTCCATGCTCGCTCATAAAGCGAAAATCCAATTTTGAAAACTCGGAAACAATCTCCATATTTAGATATTTTCTCAGGAATGTCCTCAAAAAAACGTGGGGCTAATGGGTCGGGGAACGTATATCCATCAAGTGTAGGCTCCGGCAAAACATACCCCTCAACGATGCCTATATCCTTATCTACACTGCGGTCCCACACGACCCCGAAGATATCGCGGAAACGGTCATTGCCAAGATCGGTGAAAAAACCTATGTCACTACCAAGCTTGAGAAAATGGTTATCCAAAACTCGCTCTAAGTCCTCTTCGCCGAAATGTTTCCGAAGTTTGTCTGCGGCTTCCACAGTGAAATCACATTGCCACGGCACATACGGCACCTTGCGGCTCTCAATCGCCAACTTAACTATCTCTCTTTTATTCGCCACTTTTTTTTCCTAAGATTTCATCAACCGTTTTTCCTGACAGGCCTCTCAGGCGAACATCGTCGCCGAAACGCTTAATATCGACGTGATGCAAATCGACGGCTTCGGTTAACTCTGCCATCGACTCGGTTATATCAACGGCTCCTTGTTGACCGAGTATTTTCGGTGCGATATAAACGCAGATTTCGTCGGCAAGTCGCTCTTTCAGGAATGAAGCTATTACTGTCGGCCCGCCTTCGACAAGTAATTGAGCAATGCCGCGTTTACTCAACTCATTTAACAGAAATCCTATATCACATCGGCCTTGTGCAGTCGGCACAGCTAACACCTCGGCGCCTTTTCGGGCGATTTTCTCTGCCGCCTGCGAATTTACCTCAACCGCCTCCTGACCCGTTACGATTAGCAACGGCGTTTTTTTCGCAGTGGCTAACAGTTTGCAATCCAGGGGAATCCTTAATTTGCTGTCGAGAACGATTCTGGCGGCTTCTTTGTCCCTGCTCGGCCGAACCGTTAACAGCGGGTCATCTGCGATTACCGTCTCGATACCCACTAATATTCCCTGAACTCGTCGGCGTAAGTCTTGCACATCTTTTCTGCTTAGTTCTCCGGAAATCCACCTAAACTCGTGACTCGTGACTCGTGACTCGTGACTCGACTGTGCCCAGGCCGTTTTGCCGTCTATTGATTGTGCCCACTTCAATATTACCCAGCATTTGCCGGTGGCGGCGAATTTGATGAAAGGGGCGTTTAACAGCTTTGCTTCATTTTCACAGACCCCGACTTGCACCTCAATTCCTGCACTGCGTAATTGATCGATGCCCTTGCCGTTGGCGTGCTCTGAGGGGTCAGGCGTTGCGACAACGACTTTCGCTACCTTAGCGGCGATAATCGCATCGGTGCAAGGTGCGGTCTTACCCTCGTGACAGCACGGCTCAAGTGTAACATACATAGTAGCTGCCTGTGGACTGGCGCCCAGAGTCTTGCAATCCTGGAGAGCGTTTATCTCTGCGTGTGGGCCGCCGAATTTCTTGTGCCGGCCTTTACCGATAATCTGATTTTGCTTTACGATAATACAGCCAACCGCAGGATTCGGCTCAACCGAGCCGATACCTCGTTCTGCCAGTTTCAACGCCGCCTGCATATATTTTTCGTCAGTAGTGTTCATTTTGATATTCAATCAACTTTAAAAATTGCTTTTCGTTTATTACTTCTACTCCCAGCTTTTGTGCTTTATCGAGCTTGCTTCCTGGTTCCTTGCCGGCCAATACAAAGTCTGTTTTTTTGCTCACGCTTGAAGATACCTTTCCACCCGCTTCTCTGACGGCCCGCTCTGCCTGTTGGCGTGTGAAATTTTCGAGCGTACCCGTAACAACGATTATTTTTCCCGCCAGTTTATCTGTGCGTCGCCTCTTCGGCTGTTGCGGCTGCACACCCACTGCCAACAGCTCATCGCTAACTGTACGGTAGTTCGTATTACGAAAATATCCATAGGCACC
>CAJVYK010000095.1 GCA_913009865.1 uncultured bacterium | reverse complement strand
GGACTGGAGTTCAGACGTGTGCTCTTCCGATCTGCAAATAGCAAGACTGTCCGGCGGTGGATACGAAAAGCCGCGCAAGGCGATTGAAAGTGCTTTGGGCGTGCAATGGGAAAATCTTTCTATGGACCAGCGGACGAATGCTTTATTACAATATATCGGCGACATCCCTGAATCACGGCGGGGACAAGTATTAGCCGAAGAGGGCTTCCCACAAGAAATTACTACTTCACTCGGGAAAATGGTATCGTCCGAAGCGCAAAAAACAATGGCAGCTACGCGCCAAAAAGTTGCAGGTGCAACAACGGTAACTGTCGATGCACAAACACAAGCTTACCTCGGTTCTGTTTTAGGTAAAGAACGTAAAACTGGAGCAAAGATATCACTAATGCAGCTTAAAGCCGCCCCTAAATTTGCAGACTGGCAAATACGTCTTAAAAAGGCCAAGGCAGAACACGAAATTCTCGCAACTCAAGGGGAGGATAGCTTAGTTATAGACAGCCTCGAACCATATACAATGGCCCTGGATAAAATGGTGCAGGATATTACCGAGGCCTTACAGGATGAAACACTCACTGAAGAAGAAAAAACGAAATATAGAGATTTGGGCAGCCGGATTGCTTACTCTCGAGCGAAAATGGCTCTGCCTTCCTCAGCGATTTTGTACCCGATAGGAACGGCGGGAGGTGTGGGCTATAAATACACACAGGAACTCCAGGGCCTACAGCAACAAGCACCTACTACTATCAATATTCATAATAGCCAGGACCAGAATTTTTACCCCCGCGTTGGCAATGACGAACGCGGCCCAAGATTTACCCAGGACTAAATTAAATAGTGAATTGAAGCCCCTCAGTGGCACTAACGACTAACGACTAACGACTAAATACTAACGACTAAAAAAATGGCAACAGATTTAACGACTATATTTGGCAACGAAATAAAGGTTGTGGCCCAGCCTCGTCAGGTTGATCGTCAATATGTCGGCTTGGCAGGAGCTAATGGCCTGCTGTCGATGCTGATGGGTACCCGTGGCCGCCAGATAATCGTTGCCGGCAGGCTCTGGGCTACCGGCACGGATTACGCCGATGCCAGAAGTAACCTTCAAGTCTGGATTGATAATATCGATGCTTATCGGTTAGCTGATGCTGCCGACTATAGTTTCAAGAGCGAGACTTATCAGTATGTCGTGTTCGACAAATTCCAACTTGTACCTGATGCAACAGGCAAGGCCTTTCATCAAACAAACGAAGGCTACGTAACCGCAGATTTTATCTGTTATTTAAGGTCGCTTATTTAATGACAGAAGATGCCCAACAATTAGGCCGAACGGCCCAGTATCTTGTAATCGAGGCCAGACGAGGCTATGGTTCACCGCCTAATTACAGCCCGGTGTGGGAGCCTGTCTGGGGTGCTAAGGTTGACAGAATAGAAATCAACAGGGACAGCTCGCCTTCGGCGGCAACTATTTGGTTCCCCGAACTGAGATGGCAGCAAGCTTACAACCTTGCCTGGGGCGATATGATTCGCATCCGAACTAATGAGCCTTCTGCAGCTGACAGAACGATTGTCTTTGCCGGCTTCATCACCACCTATTTGTCTAACTTCTCAGGTGGTACTGAGCAGAAAGGCAGTGCCTTCGAGCGTAACGCTATTGTCTGCCTGGATCATCGCTGGCTGCTCTCGACCACTTCACCAATCTTCGGTCAGATTGCTCGCGGCCCGGATGATTATACTAATTACGGCCAGGTCGGTCAGTCTGCCAATTATGATTCTTATATTTTTCTATCAGGCCGAAGGGCGATTTTTAATGCTGATGGCAAGCCAAACAGCGACCCTGACTTTTTAACTCTCAAAAGCTCCAGCGGCAGCACGCTTTGCGAAATCCCGATTTTTGCAGATACCAGCAATTTGGATGACACCAACATTGCTATCCCCTGGACGGCCAGGGATATGCTTCGATATGTTCTCAGTCCTTTTTGGAATCAGGCATATCAGTATTTGCCGATTGCTGATCCTAACGAATTAGCCGGCATTGATCATGGTGACTGGGATAAAGTCTTAAGCCATATCGTAGTCGAGGGCCTCAACGCCATCGATGCTATCCAGTTGATTTGCAGACATATCGGCTGGGGCTTCAGGGAAGATTATGGTAATGATGGATCTATCACATTTCGCTTCTATAAAATTGCTGCAGCATCCCAATATTCTCGCAGCAACCAAAACACAACTATTTTGCATCTGCTTCATGCTCCTGCCGTTGGCGAAAATATTGATACTGCCGTTGCCGAAGGTAAAAAAATTCTTTGGGCAATGGACTTAGCTGAAGATATAGCTACTGTCATTAATAACCCCTGGGGTTTAGGTTCTCCACATCGTTTCGAATTTACAGCTGAGCTTGTCCCCGCCTGGGAGGACAAGGACCTCGCCCCTGACACTTCAGATGATAACGCCAACCTGTTCTTTACTGAGTCCGATCTCCAGGAGATGACAGATCCGGACAGTAAAAGTTATTATAATTATTATCATCCTCGCGGCAGCAAGTTTCGTCGTAATATCGGCCGTAAATGGGCTCTCAACGAATCTGGCCGATATAGTAAAAGCAGCTCTTACGATCGTGGTATGCCTTTCGATTTTGCCAATATTGTACCCAAGGAATATATCCTCGATAAGCGTGGAAAGCGGGTCTTCGCACCATTCAGACGTCAATTATTACCCTGTTTAACAATTGATAAAGACAGTTTAAATTCAGTTGGAATAAAAGTCGAGTTCAGCTTCGATGGCGGCAATGAATGGCAGGTTATCCCTGCGGCAATAACGCCGCTTAAGGATGAGTGTGGCATATATATTGATGAGGCCAATCTTGCCGAATTAGTTGATAAGGCCGAATGGGACATCGAAGGCGGCGTTCTCGATGGCGTCCAACTTAATTACTGGTCATCGTTGTGCGACGATATTCTTAGCAGTGCATCTTTTAAGGATGGCGAATGGCAAACCCGTGTCCGCGTAACAGCCAGCGTCCAGTTAGACCAGAGGCTTCGCTACTATGTCAAACCTTCATCAGCTTCCTGCTCGCCATTCCACCAATCGCAAATTTATAATTTTTCAGAGAAATACGGCCTTGCCAAACGAACAGCGTCCAGTGTTTTTTCTAAGACCAGTTTACCCGTTTGGGATGTCGATAATTCTGGCTGGCTCGGCACACAACTTAATGCTATCCGTTCCGCAAATGAAGATATGTCCATCAGCGGTCAGTTCACTCTTGAGCGTTTGTGGTTAGGCTATTTTGCTATCGGCGATTGCATCGAAAAAATCACAGGCAGAGAATATAACCTTTCGGCAGCCTTCGGGAGTAGGCAGGTCTATCCCGAAATCATTCAGATTATTTATATGCCCGATAAGCAAAAAATGAAACTCATCACTCGAGACCTTAGATTTGCGGAGGTCTTATTGTGAGCGTACAGGTCACTATTGAGTTTATAGTGCCAGTTGGCTACCTCGAGGGCGATTATGCCAAGCTTTACGGCAACGGTGGCCAGGGTGACATCGACTGGAATACGCCATTATCCAACGAAGTCTTTGCGCTTTTTCCGAATGGAGCGGGTATTTTTGGTTGGGGCCACGCACCCTGGGGTCATTTCCGCTGGGGCCACGCCCACAGCCAGCGTACTCCCGGCTGGGGCCATCTTCCCTGGGGACGATTCCCCTGGGGCCACGGTACCGCAATAATTACAGTCAAACACCAGGTCAGCAGCTGCGGTGCTTATAAGTTCGGCCTTGCCTGCTACGACAAATTGGGCAACCTGCATACCGGCACGCCGGAAGAGGTAACCGTCAATGTGCACATTGCGCCGCCGGCCCCCAGCGGTCTGAAGAAAAATACTTACGACAAAGGAACTGATATCTTGCTTTTGGATGCTGCTTGATATAGTTGCTCTTTAAAAAGTGAATACTTTTATCCTGGAATAAAAAACCCGACGCGGGCGGACCATCGAATTAACCGCCTGCCCTGACAGCCGCAACTGCCAAGACATTTTTTCGCGTCGGAATATTGAGAACAACAAAATCATCGGAGAAATGAGTATGTGATATGAGTAGTTTCTTCCCATGGATGGGCGGAAAATCAAAAATAGCCAAACGCCTGTATCAATTATTGCCCGAACACAAGTGTTATGTCGAGGTTTTTGCAGGTGCTGCTAATTTGCTTTTTGCAAAGGAAAAATCCAAAACCGAAGTGCTTAACGATATTAACTCTGAACTTGTTAATCTATTTCGGGTAGTCCGCTGGCATCCGCGAGAGTTTATTCGTGAATTAGCTTTTTTCACTCAAAGCCGAATTGATTTTGAAGATTATAAGGCCCAGCAGGGGCTTACTGATATTCAAAAAGCTGCCCGTTCCTGGTTCATTATGAAAGCTGCTTTCGGTGGGTTAGGTGGTACTTCTCACAGTGCATTTGGTTATGGCACTACAGGCAAAGCCCGTTTTCGCAGAGCAGCTTTTGCCGCTGTTCGTAGATGTCATAAAAGACTTGATGGTGTCTATGTTGAAAACCTCGATTTCGAGGATTGCCTTCGCCGTTACGATCGTCCGCACACTGTGTTTTACTGTGACCCACCTTATTTGGAGACAAGCGGCTATAGGGCCTCGTTTAGTTTGGACGATCACCGGCGTCTGTCGGTTTCTCTTAAGTCTATCAAGGGTAAGTTTATGCTCAGTATTAACAATCACCCTAAAATACGGGCGTTATACCAGGGATTACCCAGGATAAAAGTAAAAGTAAAATATTCTGTATCTCGGGACAAAAGCCCAAAGGCTCGCGACCGAACAGAACTTGTAATAGCAAACTATCCACTGCCTAAACGGTGGTAAAATTCACTGGACTGACTATAGCATTGCTTACGGCAATTGCTGTGCCAACCAGCAAAAAAGGGAAAACTGATTAAGGTAACGTTTAACCGGTTCTTTGAAAAGTATCAAAAATCGGGCGGGGATTTTTTTTGCCTAAATTTCTTGACCTGAAAAGACCTCAAAAAAAAGTCCGTTTGGATGTCCGTTAGTCCGTTTGGAATGTCCGTTTGGGATGAATATTCGGGAGGTCCTGATTTCCACCTAATGCCTATTAGAAGCCCATGTAAACGCTTCTTAAACGCCTGCCATATAGAGCGTACTTCCTGCCATCTTCGTATAATCAGATGCCCTGGAGGGCCGTCTCTGCCATTTAGAGATCGCCAACAGCCGGCCGATTTGTTCTTTCGTAATCCCCCTTTTTGCCCTCAATAACCACGCTTTCCCGCCCGTTCCCGCTATTTCCCGCCGATGTCCGCTTTCTGCCATTTATAGTGATGGTTTACAGTAGTTTCGCATAAAAGTTCTTGATTTTTGTTTTTTTAATCATACTATAGTTTGGTTATTATTTGGGCGGTTAGCTCAGCTGGCTAGAGCGCCTGCTCGACACGCAGGAGGTCGTAGGTTCAAGTCCTATACCGCCCATTGACATAAGCCTTTGCAAAACAATAACTTGCAAAGGCTTTAATTTTTAGTACATTCTTCAGATTTCTGTTTTGTGGCAGTTT
Source organism: uncultured bacterium (assembly GCA_913009865.1). Taxonomy (GTDB): domain Bacteria; phylum Planctomycetota; class Phycisphaerae; order Sedimentisphaerales; family Anaerobacaceae; genus CAJVYK01. The sequence continues at coordinate 2,089 of CAJVYK010000095.1, read as the reverse complement.
TTGTGGCAGTTTGAGCTTTGTTTGTGGCAGCAACCTTACTGTATAGCTCTGCTGGAACCTGGAGATAATGACGGGCGGAGACCTGAATGTTATGGCCAATCCAGTTTGAAACTGCATACTGTGGATATTTTTGTGCCCAGTCAGTTTCGCAGTTCCTTCGCAAAACCTTAAAAGCATCTTTCCACTTTTTCAGTCCGGCTCTCTTACGATACACCTGGAAGTTCCGCCACAATCCATGTTGAGAGATAGAACAAACTTGTTTTTGGCCTTCCCCTGCCTGGTCGAATGCTTCAAGAAGCAGTTGATACAATTTAGGAACGATTGGCACGACTCTGCGTCGACCTGTTTTTTCTGCAATCACCGAAAAATGGTGTTCTTGCCAATTAATAGCTGACCAATTCAACTCCAATGCTTCACCTCGACGTAAACCAGCAAGCCGACACAAAGCAATCAACGCCTTCCAGCCTATGTTCGGACAGGCATCAAGTAGTTTGTCAAGTTCCTCTAAACTGACATACTTCCAATCTTTATCTGGCTCAGTAGCATTGCCTTTAAGGCGATCAAAAGGATTAAACAGAATCAGGTCATCCCTTACAGCATGATTGAAGATAGTTTTAGCATTGCGAGCGTGTATGCATACCGACGCCTCAGCCATTGACTTTCCTTTTGTATGGAAACTTAACTCACCATTGGCCATGGCGGCTCGCCAGTCGGACGCTATAGCCCGATTAATACGGTTGATATAGATTTCTTCCCCAAAGAATTCCTTTAAATAGTCACCTGTTAACCGATGCGAATCTAACGTCGACTTGTGAAGATCTGTTCGACTGTTCAAATATCGTTCGAGTAAGTCACTTAGTTTAAGGGGACGAGCAGTATCAGCAATGCCTGGGCTAAGAATCAATTGAGCCGCAAAACGGTCACGCTTGACTTTTGCCTGACGCTTTGAAAGCTTCTTTTTTGGTCCAAGGCCTTTAGCCCTCCGCCTTCCCAAAGTATCATAATAGAAAGCCTGCCAATATTTGCCATTACTGCTCAAAATAACGGCGCTTTTAGTTGCCACTTTTTCACTCCCTCCACATAAATATTTGTTTATAAATTACATTCATCGATAATTCTATTTTAATTAAAGCGCATTTGGCAGTTGAGCGCAAGTGCTTTTTTTAAAAAAGTTATTGCTGTAAATTCTTCTAAAAAACATCTATCGAGGATTAACTTCTGTCAGCCTTTCTAATAACTTTTCAAGTTCGATGTGACGATATCGAATACACTTACCGACCTGTGTTGCTCTAAGAAGCCCTTTCTTCCTGTAATACCTCAAAGTGCTGGAAGAATCTTCTGTGTTTATATTATCGAGCCTAAGGAACCTGATCGCTTCATTTTCTGTTAGTAGTTCGGGACAAGGTGTAAACCCACCATTGCCATCTGGCAAGATAGCCGGTAATATGAACGTACAACTCTTTTTTGTATCTTCAGGGGGCATTAAGGATTTTTCCTTGTTTTCATTATTAGCTTCAACTGCCTGTTACAGAAGGCCATCAATCACAAATCGTGTTACACACAAGCTGGCAATTATCACTAAGATTAGATATTTCTCAGATAAAGACTTTCCCGTTATCCGCTTCACTGTTCTATAAACAAAAGCCATAACAGGTACTATCAGCGGCTCGACTGTGTCGTTAATCTGCTTTAACCATTTAGGCCGCCATCGATTATAAATGACTTTAATCACTATCATCGTCATCAGAATATCCATGCATACAAACAGTAAATGGATAAGACTAACTAAAACGTTGTAAATTAAACCCATCGTTAAGCTCCTTTATTTTGATTGATGTTTAGAAATCCCTTTGAAAACTTCGCTGTCCTGTAAATCATCGAGACTTTCGAGCATACTTTGTGCATCTTCATCACCGGCACCAAGATAGCCCTGTATGCCGCATACAGGACAGGCGTCATTTTGAGCTACCGCAGCTGTAAACATTTTTGCGTCCTGACTGTTGTAGTGCAGATACTCTTTGCCTTTATGGCCGTCATCAAAGATTAGTCTTATAAGTTGTGAAATGGCCAGATGACTTGTAACGCCGTT
>CAJVYK010000094.1 GCA_913009865.1 uncultured bacterium | reverse complement strand
AAGAACCTATATTTTAGCGGAAGTTCGTGAAAAGGGCTTGATATTACCTACTAACGAATGAATTTTGTAATTTTGCTGAGATAGCAAAGAGAATAGATGTTCTGTGATATAATTGTGACACAGCCTGAAAGTCGGGATGACTTTTTGATTATTTTCTGTTTTACGGAACATATTAAATAATGAGTTATAGCAATTTTGGGCCGTAAATCGGTCAGTTTGAGTAAAAAATTAAGAATTAAGAATTAAAGAAGGTGTGGAGTATGGGCAAAAAGGGCAATAAAAAAATTGATATCGAACGAATCGAAAAAGCGGTTAAGGAAATACTTTTAGCCGTCGGTGAAGACATTGAACGAGAAGGGCTGAAGAGGACGCCGCAACGAGTGGCAAGTATGTACACTGAACTGCTGGCAGGGATGAGAGAGAACCCAAAGAAACATCTTCGCAGTGTTTTTACCGAAAACTATGACGAGATAGTTCTGCTGCGCAACATACCTTTTTACAGTATTTGCGAGCATCATCTGATGCCGTTTATCGGCTCGGCTCACGTTGCATATTTGCCTTCGGGAACGGTGCTCGGGGTTAGTAAGTTAGCCCGTATCATAGATTGTTTTGCCCGTCGGCTGCAGCTGCAGGAACGGCTCACAGAGCAGATAGCCGCTTTTTTAATGGACAACCTGAAGCCAAGGGGCGTTGCGGTGGTACTGGAGGCGTCGCATAGCTGTATGACTATTCGGGGTATAAAAAAACCCGGCTCGTTGATGGTGACCTCGGCACTGCGCGGAATATTCAAGAAAGACCCGAGAAGCCGAAGCGAGGTTTTGGGGCTGATGCATAAGTAGGTGGTAAGGATTAAGAAGTAGGCAGTTATGCATAAACTGGCCAGGCAGGTGCGGTTCTCGATAAATCCTTTTTTGCCGGAGGACGGTTGCGGCTCTAATTCGTTTGTGTCCGAGCCGGCAGGCGAAGGATTATCAATGTTTTTCGAGCTATGTGTAGGGCTGAGCGGGGAGGTTGAGCCGGCTACGGGATTTGTCACTAACGTAGTCGATATCGATGAAAACGTCCGCCGGTACGTTGTGCCGATTTTTGCCGGGCGGATAAGAGAATATTTCCGGCAGGGTAAACATATCGGATTTTTCGAAATAGCTGAACTCTTAAAATCGGCATGGGGACAATTAGCTGACAAGTTCGGGACAGTCAAGCTGAGCAAATTGACGTTGAAACTGAACCCTTTTAGAAAAGTGGCGGTTGATAGCGAGGATTGCAGGATGATTTATTTTAGCGAGAAATTTGAATTTGCAGCGACCCACAAACTCTGGAACGAGCAGTTTAGCGAAGAATACAATTTAGAGGTTTTCGGCAAATGCGCAAACCCGGCCGGCCATGGACACAATTATGCTGTTGAGGTTACAGTAAAGACGCCGGCAGGCGGGAACAGCTTTCGTATCGGCGATTTTGAAAAAATAGTCGATAACGAGCTTATAAAACTGCTTGACCATAAGAACCTCAATGCCGATGTGGCCCGGTTTAGCAAGACCAATCCCACCGTTGAAAATATCGCGGTCTTTGCGTGGGAAAGCATCGTGGGTAAATTCGGTGAAGCAACGCTGCATTGCGTTACCATCCGGGAAACCGATAGAACTTACTGCTCATACTATGGGTGAAAAAAAAGTTTATTGGAAAGAAGAAAAGAGAAGCAAAGAAAGGCCGATAAAAAATGCACTTTTAGTGCTGATAAAACAACAGCTCCAAAATTAACCTGATAATGTAGTTTTTTTATTCTATCACTTGAACCCCCAAAGTCATATCTTCGCTATATCTTCAGTTCCGCCGGCAGTTTTGCATTATGAACTTATGGGACGTTTGAGACGTATAATCCTTATCGAAAAATCAGAGGAGGCCACCTGCCAAGAAGTCAGCTTTATTAAAGCTATGTCCTTTATTTGCCGATACTTATGATAGAGCCAGGAGACAGGAGCCAGATGATAGAGAATCGAGGTGGTCAGGCTCGAATGGTCTATCTGTAAATCCATTCTGATTATTAGTATTCTGAAAATAATCGTGGGGGCAGGCCAGGTTTTTTGGCGCAGCCGACGGGGACGGAGTCTAAGTAAAATTCAAAAATCAAAATGTAAAATGCAAAGTTGTGGAATCGCCCCTAAGGGGCGATGAGACTTTTATATTTGGCCAATGACGAATTGTAAAAAGGCATTAGTTACCGGCGGGGCGGGCTTTATCGGCTCTCATCTGGCGGAGCGGCTGCTAAAAGACGGCCAGGAGGTAGTCGTCGTTGATAACCTCAGCACCGGCAGCTTAAAAAATATCGACTCCTTCAAAAACAACCCTAAATTTGATTTTGTTGAAGGCGATATCCTCAATGCCGACTTAATGGAGAAGCTGGTAGAGCAGAGCGAGGTTGTCTATCATCTGGCTGCCGCTGTCGGCGTCAAGCTGATAGCTGAGCAGCCGGTGCACACAATAGAAACCAATATCGCAGGCACCGAGGTGGTGCTGGACGCGGTCAATAAGTTCGGCAAAAAAATCCTGATTGCTTCAAGCAGCGAGGTTTACGGTAAAAACGAGACAGTACCCTTCCGCGAGGATGACGATATTGTGCTCGGCAGTACAAGTTTGTCGCGGTGGTCGTACGCCTGTACTAAGGCGATAGATGAGTTTTTAGCCCTGGCTTTTTATCAACAGTGCGGTTTAAATGTTGTGGTCGGCAGGTTCTTTAACACAATCGGGCCAAGGCAAACCGGCCAATACGGAATGGTGGTGCCCCGTTTTGTTCAAAGGGCATTAAAGGGCGAGCCGGTACTGATATATGGCACGGGCCGGCAAAGCAGATGCTTCTGTTTCGTGGACGATGTTGTCGATGCGATTATCAGCTTAACGAATTGCGATGAGGCGGCAGGGAAAGTATATAACATCGGTTCAACCGAAGAGATTACCATCGAAGCCCTTGCTGATAAAATCATCGAAATGACCGGCAGCAAAAGCAAAAAGGAATTTGTCTCATACGAAAAAGCTTATGGCAGGCCTATCGAGGATATGATGCGGCGTGTGCCGAGCTTAGAGCGAATCAAAAAAATGATTGGCTGGGAACCGAAAATAAGCCTGACCGAGGCGCTGCAGGTGATTGTAGAAAGCAAAAGAGGTTGACATTATGAAAAAGGCATTGATTACCGGTATTACAGGGCAGGACGGTTCGTATCTTGCAGAACTGCTGTTGAAAAAGGGATACCAGGTCTGGGGTGTTATACGGCGAAGTTCGTCGTTTCACACAGGCAGAATCGAACATCTGTATAAAGACCCGCACGAATATCCGCCGCTTAGATTGGTCTATGGGGATTTGACAGACGGTAGTAATCTGGCAAAAATTATGAATGAGATTCAGCCGGATGAGGTTTATAATCTGGGCGCACAGAGCCATGTTCGTGTTAGTTTCGATACGCCTATCTATACGGTCGATGCCGATGCACTCGGGACGCTTCGACTGCTCGAGGCGATTCGTTCTATGAAAAAAACAGCAAAGTTTTATCAGGCCTCCAGCAGCGAGATGTACGGCAAAGTTGTCGAGACGCCGCAAACGGAAAAGACGCCGTTTTATCCGCGAAGTCCGTACGGATGCGCCAAGGTTTATAGCTTCTGGCAAACAGTGAACTATCGGGAAGCTTACGGCCTTTTTGCCTGCAATGGGATTTTGTTTAACCACGAATCGCCCAGACGCGGCGAGACGTTCGTTACCAGAAAAATTACGCGAGCGGCAACACGAATCAAACTGGGCTTACAGGATAAGCTGTACCTGGGTAATCTGGATGCAAAGCGCGACTGGGGATTTGCAGGCGATTATGTTGAGACAATGTGGCTGATGCTCCAGCAGAACAAAAGCGACGATTACGTGATAGCAACAGGCCAGACGCATTCAGTGAGAGAGTTTTTAGATGAGGTGTTCGGCTGTCTCGATTTGGACTGGCAGAAGTATGTTGAAATTGACACACGATATTTAAGGCCGACTGAGGTTGACCTTCTATTGGGTGATTCGAGTAAAGCGAGGAAGGTTCTTAAGTGGGAGCCAAAGCTGACTTTTCAGGAGCTTGCCAGGATAATGGTCGATGCCGATATGAAACTTGCAGAGCGTGAAAAGATTTTGAAAGAACATGGGAAATAAGGATTAAGTGGTAAGGAGATAAATGTGGTGACGGGTAGTTTTTTTGAGGACAGAAGAGTCGTTGTTACCGGCGGGGCGGGCTTTCTCGGCAGTTACGTTATCGAAGGACTGCGGAAACGGGGCTGTAAAAATATCAGCGTGCCCAAAATTGAGGATTATGACCTGGTTAACATAAATGATATCGTTCGGATGTATGACGATATGAAGCCGGATATTGTTATTCACCTTGCTGCGGTCGTTGGCGGTATCGGCGCTAATCGGCGGCATCCGGGCGAGTTTTTCTATAAGAATTTAATGATGGGCGTTCAGCTTATCGAGCGGGGGCGCCTGCGCAATATCGAGAAATTTGTCGCTATAGGAACGGTTTGTGCATATCCGAAATTTACGCCGGTGCCGTTTAAGGAAGATGACCTATGGGCCGGATACCCGGAAGAAACAAACGCACCATACGGGTTGGCTAAAAAAATGCTGCTGGTTCAGTCACAGGCGTATCGGGCTGAATACGGTTTTAATTCGATATTCCTGCTGCCGGTAAATCTTTACGGCCCCGGCGATAACTTTGACCCTGCCAGCAGCCATGTGATACCGGCGCTGATAAAGAAGTGTGTCGATGCGATTGGGACAGGCGCCGACCATATTGACTGCTGGGGAACAGGTAGTGCGTCACGCGAGTTTATTTACGCCGCTGACGCCGCCGAGGGTATCCTTTTGGCGACAGAGCATTTCAACGGGCCTGAGCCGGTTAATATCGGCGCAGGATTTGAAATAACAATAAAGAAACTTACAGAAAAAATAGTCGAACTTACCGGCTTCAAAGGCCAAATCCGCTGGGACAGCTCTAAGCCGGACGGCCAGCCGAGACGATGTCTGGATACATCCAGAGCCAAAGAACTCTTCGGCTTCGAGGCCGAAACCTCTTTCGATGAAGGCCTTAAAACCACAATCGAATGGTACAAGGCAAATCATTAGTACACGAGAAATTTATCAGTGACATATAGTGACATATCTGTAGTTACCACAAACAGGAAACATGGCCGATGGTACTTGTTTGTCCTTGGTTCGGCGATAGTATTTTATTTTGTCAGTTGCGCACCGGGGGCCTTATGGCAGGACAGCGGAATGTTCCAGTATCGAATCTGGCAAAATGATTTAGAAGGGGGGCTGGGCCTGGCTCTTTCACATCCTTTGTATTGCATCATCGGCATCGTTTTCAAAAGTATCCCACTTGGTGAATTCGGTTTTAGAATAAACCTCATTTCCGCTATCTGCGGAGCATTTACGGTAGCAAATGTATTTCTGCTTTTAAGACTCTTAGTCGATAAGCTGATGCCCGCTTTATTGGGAGCGGTTACGCTTGCCGTTTCCTGGACGTTCTGGCAGCACTCGGTCATTGCTGAGGTCTATACCCTCTATACCGCCTTCTTCACCGCTGAAATGATCTTCCTGCTGCTCTACATAAGGACAGGCAGGCAAAGATATATTTATCTCCTGGCCCTTTTCAACGGCATCTCAATTGCGAACCACATGTTGGGTATAATACCGCTGGTTTGTTATTTCGTTTTCACAATTTTTTTACTTGTTAAAAGGAGAATAAATTTCAAGGTTGTCATTATCATGTCGGCTTTATGGATACTTGGCGCTCTGCCCTATGAATACCTCATAGTTAAACAGTTTATTGCAACCGGAGATTCTTTGGCAACTGTCCGCTCAGCCCTCTTTGGCAACGGCTGGTCAAGTAAAGTTCTTAATGCGGCTATCTCGTTGCGTGTCGTAATCGAGGACATTTTTTTCATCGGCTATAATTTCCCTACTCCGAATATAATACTTTTCATTCCCGGTGTGTTTGCTCTCTGCAAGTTATCGTCTCTTCGGATTTTTGTGAATATCCTTCTGTCTGTTACGATTCTTTTCTTTATCTTCGCCTTCAGATACACCGTCCCGGACCGCTATGCCTTTTTTATACCGTTCTATTGCCTCGTTTCAATTATCATAGGAGTAGGTCTGGATAGTTTGCTTGCACTATACAACAATAAGCTGGTTACAGTTGTCGTATTTATCCTGGCATTATTACCTATAGGCGTATATGCGGTAGTGCCAGTTATAGCAGAGCGAATGCAGGTAAATATAGGGACGAAACGTCAGATACCGTACCGCAATGATTACACCTATTTTTTACGGCCGTGGCAGAGATACAATTATGGCCCGGAGCTGTTTGCGGGGGAAGCGCTAAGCAGCGTTGAAAATGAAGCGGTGATAATTGCTGACGGTACGACGGTTTATGCACTTTGGTATCTTCAGGAAGTTAAAGGAAAGAATGCCGGCGTAAAGGTGCTTTCAAAGCACGGAGATTATAAGAACCCTATTGAGTTTCCTACAGAAGAAACTATCGGGCGGTTGATGGCTGAGCGGGCTGTTTATGTTGTTTCACCTGTGGCTGGGTATTGTCCGAAGTTTTTGCTTGAGCGATATGATTTTACCAAAGCGGGCGTTTTATACAGAGCGGTTGAAAAGAAGTAAAAAGGAACAGGAATATAATATTATAGCTGTCAACAAAGCCGGTAACGGAGAAGCGAGTAATGCTGTTATGATAGTGCTGTAAAAGAAGTTTTTACCCGTGGCGCAGATATGTAAAATCTGCGCTATGGGTTTTTATTTGAGGAAATTCATGAGTCTGAATTACAAGATATTCTCTTTTTTATTTTTATTGTATTGCCAAATAAGTTTGGCAGAAACAAACCTTGCCCTGTTTAAAACTTATACGATGAATCCTCAGCCTAATTACAAATTATGCACAGATACAAAGGATACGATTCAATTGACAGATGGTATTACAAAGAGAAGTGACTGGTTTAAGAAAAGTACTGTTGGCTGGAGTAATATTAAGAAGCCGGTTATTATCCAAATCGATCTCGAGAGGCCATGTTTCGTTGAAGAAATGATATTCTATAGTATAGGGGGAGGAACTGCCAACGTTGAATACCCCCTTTTTATCGTTGCTTTTGGCAGTATAGATGGAACAGATTATTATTCTATGGGTTTGTTGGATAATCGATCTTTATCTTCATCCAAATCAAATAAAAGAAAAAAAAAACCTTTAGCAATTTCTATAGAAGACATCAATTTAAACGCAAGGTATATTCGGCTTCTTTTTATGCTTAATGGCAAGGGAAACCATTTTTTTCTTGATGAAATTGAGGTGTTAGGGGAAGCAAAAAGAAGTCAGGCTGCTGTTGCTTTATATCATAATCAGCCGGCTGATCCGGTTTATCTCACGGAAATGGTAAACAGACAGATGCAGATGAAAGATACAGCCAGTGAGATACTAAATGGTATCAAGCGAGCTGAGGTGGATGCGATCGAGTCAAGCCGTCAAATTATTCAGGAAATCAATCGGTTGTCCGAGCCTTTGAGACAATCAAATACAGGCCTTTATTCTAAGACAAAGCTTGAAACTGAATTTCACCGACTCGCTATCCTTAGATCAAAAATCTATAAAAT
>CAJVYK010000093.1 GCA_913009865.1 uncultured bacterium | reverse complement strand
TCGGGGTTATAAAGGGGATTTTCTTCGGAGCAGCTATCGCAGCTATCAGCTGTTACAAGGGCTTTACGTGCAGGGAAGGTGCGCACGGCGTAGGACAGGCATGTACAGAGGCGTTCGTGGCCAGCTTTATCTCCATCCTGGCACTGGATTTTGCGCTGGCAGTGATTTTCAAAGCGATTTACAATACATTCTGGTCAATCAAAAGCCTGGTTTGAAAACGGCGTATAGCATACAACGTTTAGGCGAGAGCGAAAAGTGAAAAAGAACAAAGGGAATAATCAGGCGGACGAGACGACTCCCGACGGTGTGATTGTTCTTAAAAACCTTACGAAAAAATTCGGGGACAATGTCGTTCTGGATAATATTTCTCTGGCAATAGAGAAAGGCAAAACCACTGTCGTGATCGGCCCAAGCGGATGCGGTAAAACCGTTTTGATAAAACATCTGATAGTACTGCTGCGGCCAAGCGCGGGCGAGGTCTATTTTGAAAAACGCAGAATCGATAATCTAAGCGAAAGCGAGTTAAATAAAATACGCACGCATTACGGCTTTCTTTTCCAGGGGGGTGCGTTGTTTGACAGTCTCAGCGTTGCTGAAAATATAATGTTTCCGATAAAACAGCACTACAGGATAACCGACTACAGTGGGCTCGAGGAGCTTGTAAAAACCAAACTGGCAATGGTTGGCCTTGACGGTTTTCAAAAATTCTATCCCGCTAATCTTTCCGGCGGCCAACGCAAAAGGGTGGCGCTGGCACGGGCTATCGCATTGAATCCGGATGTGATTCTTTACGACGAGCCGACAACAGGACTGGACCCTATTCGTGCGGATATAATCAACGAGCTTATCCTGAAGCTGCAAAGAGGACTCGGACTGACAAGCGTTGTCGTCACACACGATATGACAAGCGCCTACAAAATAGCGGACCGTATCATTATGCTGCATAACGGCAAAATTATTGCCGATGGCGTGCCCGAACATATTCGCAACCATCCCCACCCTACCGTTCAACAGTTCATCAACGGACAGGTTAGTGAAGACGACCTTGCAGTCCTGCGGATGAGTGGAACTATTCCCCAGGCCCAATTCCTGCCTCGTGATTTCGAGGAATAACAAAAAAGCGATGAACGAAAGAGGCAGACAAATTGCGGCTGATTTGGCCAAAATCGTCCGAGGAGATGTTTTTGCTGATATACTGCACCGGGTCGCCTACAGCAGCGACGCCAGCATTTACAGAATAGTTCCCGAATGCGTCGTTGCGCCACGCCAGACCAGAGACATAGTTGCCGTTGTCAAATATGCCGCTACCAAAGGCATACCAATGGCCGCCCGTGGAGCTGGAAGCGGGGTGGCTGGTGAATCATTGTGCAGCGGCATAGTCTTCGATATGACCCGCTATATGAACAGGATTATCAGCGTGAATAATGACGGAACGGCTGCGGTTTGCCAGCCCGGCGTAGTATTAGACGATTTGAATAACCGCCTGGCTGAATACGGCAGGAAAATCGGGCCTGACCCATCCAGCAGTAACAGGGCAACAGTAGGCGGCTGTGTTGCCAACAACGCCGGCGGAGCTCATTCTCTTGCGTTTGGTTATATCGCCGACTATGTAGAAAGCATTGAAGCGGTACTGGCTGACGGCAGCGTGGTTGAATTCAAAAATGATTTTGACCCGACGGATACAGATGACGATAGAGCCGCTTCAATTGCAAAGCAGTGTCTGGACGTTCTTTCGGACAGCGAAACGGTTATCGCCAAGGCAGCGTCCAAAGCCGGGCAAAATCGAAGCGGTTATTGCATAGCAGGTATCCATCATACCTGTCCCGAGCGCAGCCGAGGGAACGGCAAAATCGATTTGACTCGGCTGTTAGCAGGTTCGGAAGGGACGCTCGCTATTTTTACGAAAATCACGCTCAGGACAGTTGCCGCCCCACCGGCAAAGGCACTGTTGCAGCTTGAGTTCAATTCACTTGAGATGATGGCGCGGGCTGTACCGATTATTGTTGATAGTGGCGCATCGGCGTGTGAGCTGATGGATAAGACTTTGATTGATATGGCAATCGAGAATCTGCCGCAATATCGTGATATTTTACCAGTCGGTGCTGCTGCGGTGCTTCTGGTTGAACAGATCGGACAGACGCAGGAGCAGGTAAAAGAAAAAATAGAAAATACCGATTCGGCGGTTGGAGCAATAGCAAGTGGACGGTTGATTGTTCTTGAGTCGAAGGCACAGCAACGATTATGGAAGCTGCGCAAGGATACTGTACCGCTGCTCTACAGAAAAAAAACCAAAAAGCACCCCGTACCGTTTATTGAGGATGTCTGCGTCGCAAATACGAAGCTTGCCGAGTATATTTCGGGTATAGAGGAAATCGCAGGAAAGTATGATATTGCAATGTCCTTTTACGGCCACGCCGGTGATGGCGAACTGCATATACGGCCATACCTGGATTTAGGCGAGCCGGCTGAAGTGAAAAAAATGCAGTCAATCGCAAACGAGGTCTTCTCGCTTGCCTGGCGGCTGGGAGGGGCAATCAGCAGAGAGCATGCAGACGGGCTGGTAAGAGCGGCCTTCATAAAGAGGCAATACGGCGATAAATTTTACGAGTTATTATGCAAAATTAAGAACATATTCGACCCTGACGGTTTGATGAATCCAGGCAAAATCATCAACGATGACACCGGCGTTATGGTTAAGAATTTGAGGGCGGAGCATAAGATTCTGCCGGAAAGACTTTTTGAAAAGACGGATTTGCTTTTTGAAAAAGATGAGCTTGCCGCCGAAATTGAACAATGTTACGGCTGTGGACTTTGCCGAAGCTGCGATACCACTCTGCGGATGTGTCCGGTGTTTCGTGCTTTAGGTGAAGAATTGGGAGGCTGCCGAGCGAAGGCAAATATACTTGGTTTCTGGGCGACGGGGCAGTTGGAAAGAAAAGATTTTGAATCGCAGGAATTTAAAAAATTTCTGGATTTGTGTATTAACTGCAAGGCCTGTCTGCGGGAATGTCCATCCGGAGTTGATATTTCCAGGATTATAGTTGCAGCCAGAGCTGAATACGTCAAACGCAGGGGCATGGCGCCCACAGAGCTGCTCTTAACCCATAATCGCTATCTCGGCATGCTGGGCAGTGCCTTCCGGCCTGTTTCAAATTTTGTAACGAATCGGGCGGTTTTTAAGCGGCTTCTTGAAAGAATCGCAGGGCTCGACCAACGCAGGAATATACCCGGTTTCGAGTGTAAATCCTTCCTGAAGGTGGGGCGTAAATTCTTAGCGTCCTGTGAGCCAATCGAAAAACCCATCGATAGAGTTGCGTATTTTGTGGATACTTATGCCAACTATAACGACCACGAATTAGGATTTGCGGCTCTCCGCATACTGAGACATAATAATATCGAAGTGATTCTACCGAAGCAGTTGCCTGCGCCGCTGCCGGCAATTATGTATGGTGATGTCAGTTGCGCCCGCAGGGATTTATCTTACAATGTCAAACATCTTGCCGAGGTGATTTCCGCTGGTTTCAAAATCATTTGCTCCGAGCCGAGCGCTGCACTGTGTCTGAAGCAGGAGTTGAGGCATTTCGTCGCAAACAAAGATGCAAAGCTTGTCTCAGAAAATACTTATGAGTTGATGAACTATCTTTTGGAGTTGTTTAAGGTGGGCAGGTTAAAGCCCCCCGTGAATTCGGTATCACAGGAGTTTGTTTATCATTTGCCGTGCCATTTGTACGCTATCGGCAATGGCAGCGCCGGCATCGAGCTTTTAGGCAAACTTTGCGATGCAAATGTTGTTGACTTAGCTGCCGGCTGCTGCGGCCTTGCGGGGACGTTCGGGATGCAGAAAAAAAATTGTGATTTGTCGTCAAAAATTTCCGCTGGATTAAAAGAAGCGTTAGAATCATCTTCGACTAAAAATGTATTAACCGAATGCAGCGCCTGCAAAATGCAGATAGAACATATAAGTGGCAAGCAGGTTTACCACCCAATCAAAGTGCTGGCACAAGCTTACGGGCTGAGTTAGCAGGAAGCGTTATAAAATATCGAATATCGAACAAGGAATGATGAATGTCGAAGTAGGATCCTTCGCTTCGCTCAGAATGATAAAAAAGAGCAAGAAGCTTGATTATGGCGATTGAAGAAACAAACCTTAAAAAGGCGATGCTTTGGGAATCAGCGGAGGATAAAAAAGTTCGCTGTAAGCTGTGTAACTGGCGATGCCTGATTGATGAGGGTAAATCAGGCAGGTGTGCTGTCCGCAAAAATATAGACGGTGTACTCTATTCGCTAAATTACGATAAGGTTTGCTCGGCTAATCCCGACCCGATTGAAAAAAAGCCATTGTTCCACTTTCAGCCGGGCTCGAGCAGCTTTTCCATTGCTACGATGGGTTGTAACTTTCGATGCGAATTCTGCCAGAACTGGCAGATAAGCCAGGCGGCCATCGAAGATGGACGAATTGACGGGCAGGCAATAAGCCCGGAGAAAATAGTCGAGGCGGCTGTCCGCAACGGGTGCAAAAGCATTGCTTATACCTATACCGAGCCGACAGTTTTTATGGAGCTGTGCGCCGACTGCGGACGACTGGCAAAGGAAAAAGGGCTGACGAACATTTTCGTCAGTAATGGCTATCAGACCCGCGAGGCAATCGATTTTGCTTTACGATGGCTCGACGGGATAAATGTTGACCTGAAAGCGTTCAGTGAAGATTACTATAAAAAGTTGTGCAAGGCACGGCTACAGCCGGTGCTCGATACGATTAGCTATATCGCAAAAGAAACCGATATCTGGATTGAAGTTACTACCTTACTGGTTCCGGACGAAAATGATTCCGACGATGAGTTGAAGGCGCTGGCTGATTTTATTGTCTCAAAAGCCGGCGCTGATGTGCCCTGGCATATCAGCCGATTCCATCCAAATTATAAGTATCTGGATTCGGCTGCCACGCCGGTTGAAACACTCCAGCGGGCCTATGAGATTGGTAAAACGGCGGGGCTGCATTATATATATCTCGGTAATGTGCCGGGAGCAAAAGCGGAGAATACTTTTTGTTATAAATGTGGTAAATTGCTGATTGAACGTGTTGGCTACCATATATCGGCCAATCACATAACCAATTCCTGCTGTCCGGATTGCGGGGTAAAGATAGCCGGGGTATGGTAATGATTATTGATTCTGATGAAAATAATCGCAGATAGAAATATTCCATTTGCGGCTGAATGCTTCTCTTCCATCGGTGAGGTTGAAGTTGTTGCCGGCCAGGATATAACGCCAGGCGTTGTTGCCGACGCAGATTGTTTATTGGTTCGCAGTGTAACGAAAGTAAATTCGGATTTGTTAGCTGAAAGTTCGGTTCGGTTCGTGGGCACCGCCACCATCGGCTTTGACCATATAGATATTGATTTTCTGGCCAGCCATAACATTGGCTTTGCATCCGCACCAGGCTCAAATGCCAATTCAGTAGCTGAATATGTCGTTGGCGCACTGCTTGAAGTCGGGCAAAAAGCAAATCTTAACCTACAGAGCAAGTCGATAGGCGTTATCGGCGTTGGTAACGTCGGCAGCAAAGTGGCTGAAAAAGCTGCGGCGATAGGTATGAAGGTCTGCCTCAATGACCCGCCATTGCAACGACAGAGCGAAGATGCAAAATACCTGCCGCTGAAAAATCTTTTCGATTGCGACTTTATAACGCTTCATACGCCGTTGACCTTCGAAGGGATTGACAGAACTTTTCATTTGGCTGACGAGAGATTCTTTAAATCGCTGAAGAAAGGGTGTATCTTTTTTAATACTTCTCGCGGCGCAGTGGCTGACACAGGAGCTTTGAAGGCAGTGATTAAATCAGGCAAATTAGGGGCTGCTGTGCTCGACGTCTGGGAAAATGAGCCGAATATCGATACCGAACTTCTGGAAATGGCAGATATTGGCACGCCGCATATAGCCGGTTATTCGCTTGACGGCAAAGTCGCAGGGATGATTATGATTTATAAGAAAGCCTGCGAATATTTCGGACTCGAAGCCGGATTTGATACGAAATCATTTTTACCTGAGCCAGCTGTCCGTGAGTTGAAGGTAAAACCGCGGGCCGACAGCGAGCAGGATGTGTTGCGGGAAGCTGTTGAAAAAATTTATAATATTAAAAAAGATGACTCCAATCTACGGCGGATTTTGAATATGCCCTTAGGCAAAAGATGCGGATTGTTCGAGAAGCTGCGCAGCGATTATCCGGTCCGAAGGGAATTTCAAAATACCACGGTTGTTGTCAAAGATAGAAACAGCGGTCTGGCTAATAAGCTAAAGGGCATTGGATTCCTGCTTTCGAAGGAATGACAAATATGGAAAAAAGTAGTGCTGAAAATATAGTTGAATGGCCAAGGGAAAGATTGGATTTTTCGGCTGGCTGTGTTGTGATGGGCGTTTTGAATGTTACGCCGGACTCCTTCAGCGACGGCGGCCAGTTCTTCGATATCGACAAGGCCATTGAACACGGTCTTAAAATGGCTGCCGACGGAGCTGCGATAATAGACGTGGGAGCTGAATCCACCCGGCCGGGTGCCAGGCCTGTCTCGGTTGATGAGCAGATAAACCGAGCAGTTCCGGTAATAAAAACGCTTCATAAAAAAATAGATGTGCCTATTAGTATTGATACTAAAACTTACGATGTCGCTAAAGCTGCTTTGGAAGCAGGGGCGGGGATGATAAACGATATTACCGCTTTGAGCGATGGGCGGATGGGAGAATTGGCAGCCGAGCATAAGGTGCCGGTCATCCTGATGCATATGCAGGGCAGCCCTGCAACAATGCAAATCCAGCCGAAATATGATGATGTGGTTGGCGAGGTTCTTGCATTTCTTTTAGAGCGAGCAAAACGAGCTGAGGGGTTTGGTATTCCAAAGGATATGATTTTTATTGACCCCGGAATTGGTTTCGGTAAAACATTAGAGCATAATCTTTTGCTTTTGAAAAATATCGATAAATTTGTCGGCAGCGGCTACCGCGTGCTCGTCGGCACAAGTCGTAAAAACTTTATTGGCAAACTCACCGGCAAAGAAAAACCGTCAGAACGCATATTCGGCACCGCTGCTACAGTCGCCTTATGTGCCGTCGCAGCCGTCTCAATCGCCCGCGTCCACGATGTGACTGAAATGGTCGATGTGATAAAGGTTGTAAATGCTATTGAAAAAGGTTAATATATCTAATACAATTATTTTATGAGTCCGACTGTCTTCAAATATAAGAATTATCGCTTCCTTTTTTTCTCTCGATAAGAAAGCAGAATTCACATACATGTATCCTCTCCCGAAGGTGAGGCAAAGTTCTGGATTACACCGCAGGTTCGCTTAGCAAAGAACTTCGGTTTCTCTCAAAATCAAATCACTGAGTTGAAAAAGGTTGTTGAGGAACACAAAAATGACATTAAAAACGCGTGGTCAAAACATTTCAGAAGTTGAAGTTTCTCATATCGACATTCATGGTTTCTGGCTTTGTATAGAAGATAAAGAATACTTTTTGCCCTACGATGACTATCCCTGGTTTAAAGAGGCAAAGGTAAAGGAGATTCTAAATGTCAAACTGCTACATAAGTATCACCTATATTGGCCGGAACTTGATATCGATATAGAGACCGATTCTCTGGAGAATCCGCAAGACTATCCATTAAAATACAAATGAATGTAGCCACTCACTGCAACGGTCGCCTTATGTGCCGCCGCAGACGTCTCAATCGTACGCGTCCACGATGTGACTGAAATG
>CAJVYK010000092.1 GCA_913009865.1 uncultured bacterium | reverse complement strand
GCGTAAAAGGTCTGTTAAAAGCGGGAAAGTCTGAACTGAAAGGGCAATACTATGAATGATAAACGAAACCAAAATCCGGCTGAAGATTTGGAAAAACTCAAAGAGATTCCGAAATGGACACGCAAATATGCACAAAATCGAACGCTGCCAAATTTGATTTACATGGTAATTTATTTGTGCCTGTTTGCAGGAATAGCTATCCCCTCGTATTTGAGACGTACCGATTATGGAGGAAGCACGACACAGTTCATCTGTAAATCCGTAGCGCTTATATCAGTTATAGGTTTTATTGTTCTATGTATTCCAAAGTTGAAAAGTAAATTAATTGATCGCATAAATCGCATAAGTAGACAGCTCTATGGAAGGGAAGGTGATGTATCGATGTCCTTATCCGAAACAGCCAAGAAAAAAAAATGGTTAGGGTATCTTGTTGCAATGCTATTTGGCAGTTGTGTTATAGGGTCTGTATTTTTAGGTATGAAAGATTTTATTAAAATTAAATATATGCAGCCTGTCTCGGCATTGTATGTTGTTCCATTTATGGTCTTTCTGTATTTCTGGCAAAGGCCTAAAATCGGCCCTTTAGCACTGCTTTGGCCAACTATTTACGGCATCCATGCCGTCCTGATTGTTGTTGGTGTGCCGATATTGTTTACAGGAAATCTGATTCCTTTGAATATGATTTTACCGGTATTTGGATATGGATTTTTGACGCATATAATTGGTTATATCTACAGCCGATACGCATTGAAGAAACTAAAAACCACAACACATCTACAGGAGAATACAGATGAATATCAAACATAATAATAAATCACAGATTGAGGGCACAGAAAAACTCAAGGAAATCCCGAAATGGGCCCGGCGTTACGCTGAAAGCAGGACAGTTCCTATGATTGTCTTTTTTTTAATCCCTCTTGTACTTGTAGGGATGGGTTTTTTGAGTGTTTATTGTTTTTTGAAGGGCATATTCATACTGGGGGTAATTATGATAGTATTATGTGTGGCTGCGTTCATATACTTTATGATCGCATACGACAGGTACGAAGCCCGGTATTTTGTCAAAAGCGGTATTCCTCAAATCCAGGGTATACAACAAATCAGGAAATATTTACCGCTCCCACTTATATTGTGTGTCGTTCTTAGCGTGATACTGGAACAACGAGGTGTTTTTTCCGCTCATTTACGCCAGCCAGTCTCGGCGTTGTTTTTATGTCCTTTGTTGCTTTTCGCAAATTGGCGATTGGTGAAGAGTGGCTTTATTGGCTATCTATGGGCAGGTTTGTATGGCTTCTGGGCGATTGCGATACTTTTTAAAGTGCCTATCCTCACATTTCCCGGTCGCTGGGCGGGACATGAGCTTGTTGCAGTTCCAATAACAGGTTTAATAACTGCCTTGGTTGCACTTATCTACAACCGACATGCGTTGAAGAAACTAAAAACAGCAGCACATTTGCAGGAGGATACTAATGAAGCGTAAACAAAATAATAAATCAGAAGATCAGAATACTGAAAAACTCAAAGAGATTCCGAAATGGACACGCAAATATGCACAAAATCGAACGCTGCCAAATTTGATTGGCCTGCTAATTTACCTGTGTTTATTTGCAGGTATTGCAATCCCTTCATATTTTGGAGGTAAAGCTTATCACGCAGGTAACACCATTTTGTTCAGGATTTACAATTCTACAACAATTGTTGCAATGATGTTTTTGTTCTATTTCTGTGTTCCAAAGTTGGGCGGTAAATTCATCAAACGTATAAGCCAGCGAGTTTGTGGCCAGCAAGGCGATGTCTCGATATCACAGCCCAAAACAACAAATAAAAGGCGATGGGTCGAGGGAGCTGTTGCACTGGTATTTGGTCTTTGCGTTATAAGCTCAGTGTATTTTGGTGGAAAGTATAATATTCAAATTAAATATATGCTGCCAATTTCAGCACTGTATATTGTTCCGTTTATGGCCTTTCTATATTTCTGGCAAAGGCCTAAAATCGGCCCTTTAGCATTGCTCTGGCCGGCACTTTATGCTATCCACGCGATTTTGATTGTTGCGGGTGTACCAATATTATTTACAAGGGAATTGATTCCTTTGAATATGATTTTGCCGGTATTTGGATATGGATTTTTGACGTATATAATCGGTCATATATACAGCCGATACGCATTGAAAAAGCTAAAAGAGGCAGCACATCTTGGGGAGAACGCAACCGATGGAGCTTGACAGAATTGTGCACGAGCCGGCGCGGCTGCGAATTATGATGCTTCTTTCCGGCGTTGAATCGGCGGACTTCGGTTTCCTGCTGTCAACTTTAGGATTGACCAGGGGCAACCTTTCACGGCACATAGAAAAACTCGAATCAGCCGGCTTCATCAAAGTCAACAAAACTTTCAAGGGGAAATTGCCCAACACCAGCTATCAACTTACCAAAAAAGGTTCCAAAGCATTAACTCAATACTGGGAAAATCTCGATGTTATCCGGCGAACAGGCCGAGTATAACAAGTGCGAAACAATTTCGTATCAGCCGGCGAAGATTGCCGAGCCGATACGAAGAATGGTAGCCCCCTCTTCGATAGCAACTTCGTAGTCCGAACTCATACCCATACTCAGTTCGGTAAATTGCGGCCCGATTATTCCATCGCTCTGTATCTCAAGAAATAACTCTCTTGCCCGAACAAAACAAGCTTGAATCACGCCCTTGTTATGCGTCAATGGAGCCATCGTCATCAGGCCAATCAGTTTCAAATGCGGCAAAGTCTCTATCTGCTCAGCCAGATGTGTTGCCGCACCTACCGGAACGCCGTATTTTTGCGGCTCCCTGGAAGTGTTGACCTGCAGAAGTACCTTAGGACATAAGTTTAGCTTTGCCGCTGAAGCATTTATTTCTTCCGCCAGCCGAAGTGTGTCAACCGAATGTATCAGAGATGCAATACCCAGGACCTGTTGAACCTTATTGCGCTGCAGATGACCTATCATATGCCAATCGACCTTTTGTCGGCGAGCCGAGTTGCCGTCCCGTCCCTGCAAAAAGTCGTCTATCTGAGCGGAAACTTTTTTCAGTTGCTGAACCCGGTTTTCACCAAGGTCTGTAAAGCCCAGATGAATAACTTCTTTTATAGCTTCCAGGCAAGCGGATTTGGTTACAACGACAAGTTTTACCTTTGCGGGGTCTCTGCCGAGGCGGGTACAGGCAGAGTCGATGGTGTCCTTTACACGTTTTATTCTTTCAGAAATTTTTGTCATAAAAGATATGGTTAAGAACTTAAAATCAGCAAATTCGGTCCACCCAAAACAAGAACACGCTCAAGATACCAGTTTATAGCTGTCTTTGCCAGCTTAAAAAAAATTAAGGAGAAAATTTCGACGGTTTTTTTAACTTGCACAAACTGACCGCTTTTCGATACCTTTTGCCGCCGGCATTTCGCCTCGCTGAAGTTTTTGTTACAGGGATAGTTTTGAGCCTTGTCATCGAAAAACTCCAAAAGTAACAACTTTTAGACTTATCTGTAATTTAGGCCAATAAGCGCCGAATTTCAAGCCATTTTACTCTATGATTTCCACTTTTGAGTAATGTAACAGAGGCAAAAAAATTAAAAAAAGCAGGTTTTTTAACTTGCATTTTATCTTTATGGGTTGTATACTCACTTTGTGTTGGCTTTATGTAAGTTGGGCTGATTAAGCTGGGCTGGGTTTCCAAAAAAAGTTTGTTTTTTTCCATTTTTTGTTTGACAGTTTTTCGCAAAAGGGGTAGTTTTCACAGTTTATTCCTTAAAAACAATGAAATAATGCTGCTTTTAGCAGTTATAAACCTCGGCGAGGCAGCGTGGCACATCGGTTTCCCCCCCAGCCGGTCCCACCACCTCGCCTTTTTTTTGCGCGCATACTGTTGAGCCGATTCATCCATAGTAAGCAAGGGAAGTGTTCTGCGACCCTAAAGGGCAGGCACAGAAAGGGCTTCTCCTGCGTTTTTCATTCTCCGCGGATTTGGACCAGTACTTTTCTGTGTCGTGGGCCGTCGAATTCACAGAAAAAAATGCCCTGCCAGGTGCCGAGGTTAAGTGTTCCGTCTTTTATCAGGATTTGCTCGCTACAGCCAAACATCGAGCTTTTGCAATGGGCATCAGAATTGCCCTCAGAATGTCTGAAACCGGGCTGATGTTGAGGTATTAATTCGGCCAGGGCTAAAAGTATATCGTGCGGAACGTCCGGGTCGGCATTTTCGTTTATGGTGATTGCCGCCGTTGTATGAGGGCAATAGACTATTGCATCACCATTAGTAACGCCGGATTGGCTGATAGCTAAGCCAACCTGGCTTGTAATGTCAATCATCTGGTTACGGTGTTTGCTGCTTATGCGAAAGTCTTTTTCGATGATTTTCATCGTTGCACCTCTGCCGTCAGGCATACTGCGTATTACATTTGCTCGACAACTTCGATACCTAAGAGCTTACTCAAGCCGTTCTTAATAGTCTTTGCGGTCAAATCACAAAGCAACAGCCGTGTAGGTCTTTTGTTCGGCCCGGCATCCAAGACCGGACAATTCGTATAAAATGCGCTGAACTTCTGTGCCAATTCGTACAGATAGCTTGTCAGGTAGTTCGGCCTGTAATCGGCAGCGGCGGCTTCTATCGCTTCGCCGTAACGGAGCAAATATTTTGCCAGGTCCAGTTCAGCCGGCTCAGTTAAATTTAATGATTTAACGCCGGCAAGCTCGGTCTCAATATCCACATCCCGGCTCTGTGCCTTCCGTTCAATCGATTTTATCCGCGCATAAGCATACTGCATATACGGGGCTGTATTGCCGTCCATCGCTAACATCTTGTCAAAACTGAAGGTATAATCGCTGGTTCGGTTGTTAGAGTAGTCGGCGTACTTGACTGCGCCAATTCCGACAGCCCGTGCAATTTCAGTTTTTCTCTCGGCAGGCAGGTCGGGGTTTTTTTCTTCGACAACAGTTTTTGCCCGTTCTATCGCTTCATCGAGCAGCTCTTTTAGTTTTACATTTTCGCCGGAGCGTGTTTTTAACGGCTGACCATTCTCACCAAGGACACTGCCAAAAGTGACGTGTACGAGTTCTATATTCTCAGGAACCCAGCCGGCCATCCGTGCCGCCGCAAAAACCATTTCAAAATGCAGCTTTTGCCGAGCGTCTGTAACGTAAATTATTGTATCCGCTTTTAACTTATCCACACGATAGCGTATCGCAGCTAAATCTGTTGTCGCATACAAAAAGGCACCATCTGATTTTTGAACTATCAACGGCAACGGCTGACCTTCTTTATTCTTAAAGCCATCCGGAAAAACACAGATAGCGCCATCAGATTCTTCTGCAATTTTACGTTTTAATAACTCTTCAACAACACCTGCCAATTCATCCCTGTATTCGCTCTCACCACGAACATCCTTCATAGATAGAGCAACATTGAGTATCTTATAAATCTCATTACAATGCTCCAGTGAGATTTTTTTGATAAGCTCCCAGGCATCCTTTTCTTGTTTGTTGTCTGGATCATCAATATCCTGCAACATTGTCGTTATATGACGAGACAAGAATTCATATTCGATTTGAAAGTACTGAAAAACATGGTCATCTTTTTTTCTTGTTGATACCGTTAGCCCCATACCAGCCACGGATGTCTCTATTTGGTTCACGTATTGATATAAAGTGGTTATTTCCTCACACAAATCAGGCGGTGGTGTACGAACAAGCTTTTCTAAAAATGGTCTAAATAATTCGTTGGCATCACCTTTTACTGCAGCAAAATCATCTTGCCAGTCTTTCTCGTGCCGGTCGCGTATACGTTGGCAAAGTTCTTTCAGTCGGTCCTTATCTCCGGCGCATGCCTGCAATTCGCTGAGTTCAGTTTTATAGTACGGCGGCCCTCCATACTTGCTCGCCATACACATATGCCATAGCCCAAGGATTACTTTACCCAATGAAGTTCCCCAGTCGCCGATGTGGTTTTGGCGGATGACTTTGTGGCCGAGGAATTCGAGTGTTCGGCATATACAATCGCCGATGATTGTGCTTCGCAGGTGGCCAACGTGCATCTGCTTGGCGATATTCGGGCCGGAAAAGTCGACAACGACGTTTTTTGGTTGAGCTACTTTTTCTATACCGAGCCGATTTTCGGGGTCGCTGTTAATCTCAAGCAATTTGTCCGCTAAGAAATCAGTTTTCAGCCGAAGATTTATAAACCCCGGCCCTGCAATTTCCGGCGGTTCGCAAATATCGTCAACGTCTAAATTCTTCACCACTTCCTCGGCGAGTTTGCGGGGATTTGTTTTTGCCTTTTTGGCTAATGCCATTACGCCGTTGGCCTGGTAATCGCCGAATTTAGGGTCGGTTGCCGGCTTTATTATAGCCGCGCAGCCGCTTTGGCCGGTAACCGCAGCCATCGCAGCGCTAATTCTTTCTTCAAGTATGTCAATAACAGTTTTCATTCAATAATCATTTATCATTTATCAATAATCAATTTCTCGGCGTCGCCCCAGAGCAGTTCCAAATCGTAGTAGGCGCGGTATTCGCTATCGAAGATATGGATTACGACATCAACAAAGTCGAGCAGAACCCAGCGGGCCTGTTCGTAGCCGGCCCTGCCGAAACGCTGGAGTCCCCGCCCTTTTGCCGCTTCGCAGATTTCATCGGCGACTGTACGCATTTGTCTGTCGCTTGTGCCGGTAGCGATTACAAAGTAATCGGTGGCGGGCGATTTGCCCTTCAAGTCCAGAACTACAATATCGCTGCAATGCCGTTCGACCGCCAGCTTAGCGGCGGCCAGGGCAAACGCCCCTGCGTTTTTGTATGGCTTCTTTGTCAAATTGCACCCTTAAATCTTTCAATAAAAAACGGGGCGGCCGAAAATCGACCACCCCGATAGATTACATTCAATCAATATTGAAGTCAAGTTTGTAAGCCGGCACAGAGACCTCATTTTGTAATATAACTTCGCAAAATGAGAATCAAAATTAGTTGCCGAGTCCGAGCCAGCTTCCAATAACAGGAGAAAACTTTACAATGACGCCGGCGAACACAACGCTGACCATACTCATCAGCTTGATGAGGATATTCAAACTCGGCCCGGAAGTATCCTTGAACGGGTCGCCGACGGTATCGCCGACCACGCTGGCCTTGTGAGCATCCGATCCTTTGCCGCCGTAAGCTCCTTTTTCGATATACTTCTTAGCGTTGTCCCAGGTACAGCCGGCGTTGTTAAGTGTTACCGCCAGAACGAAGCCGCAGCTCAGGCCGCCGGCTAAAAGACCCATAACCCCAGCCACGCCGAGAATCAAGCCGGTAATGACAGGGATGAAAATAGCCAGCAGTGAGGGTAAAACCATTTCTCTTTGTGCGCCATGGGTTGAAATAGAAACGCAGCGGGCATAATCAGGCCGGCCCGTTCCGTCCATAATACCGGGTATTTCCCTGAACTGACGGCGGACCTCGTTGACCATAGCCCCCGCCGTCCTGCCGACCGCTTTCATTGTCATTGCACAGAATACAAAGGCCATCATAGCGCCGAGGAAAAGGCCGCAGATAAGTTTCGGGTTCATTATGCTCAAATCATAAGCGGCGACGAAGTCGGCAATGGAAGCGGTTGTCACGTTAACGGCGCCTTCGATATGTTTTGTCGCTTCTCCTGCGTAAAAAGAAACCTTGCCAACAGTATAAAAGCCGTCAGCACTTTCTGAGGCAAGCTGAGCTACCCAGACACGAATCGTACCGATTAGTGCAGCCAGCAGTGCCAAGATCGGAAGAGCGTCGTGTAGGGAAAGAGTGTAGATCTCGGTGGGCGCCGTAACATTAAAAAAAAAAATAACAAAATAAAAAACAAACACATACCCTACATCACACTCATCTCT
>CAJVYK010000091.1 GCA_913009865.1 uncultured bacterium | reverse complement strand
GGGCCAACCCTTCGCTGGTTTCTACAAGTGCTGCAAAGTATTCTTCGCCCGGCTCAATTTTTTTGCCGCTGCCACAACATTGCCCAAGCGGCTTACTTACTTCCCACTCATCCATTTTTCCGCTATACCCTATGCACTATTCAAACTTCAGATATTCGCTTATGTTTTGTACCGTTTTAGGCCCTATGCCCCTGACCTTCTGCAAATCATCACAATTTTGAAAGGCTCTACTATTACCGCCGGCTTTTTCGCTGAAACTTTTGCGGTAAGCCACTATCGCTGCCGCCCGCCCCACACCTATACCGGGCAATCTTACCAGAGAAGCAGGGGCCGCATCATTCGGATTTATTTGCCCATCTAATTCAATTTCACCCGATTGCCCATACTCCGACAGACTTGACACTGCGAAACCGACAGAAAAGCAAACAGACACAAACACAGCGATAACAAATGCAAACGACTGAATCCTGTTCTGCCCGGCATCGGATTGTTGCATAAGTCCATCTTTTTTTATACTGTTTACCGACAATATCGTATTGTGCCATACGAACCACAAGCAATGATTTGTTTATCGGCTGAAAATAAGCTTGTGTAATTTTTTCAGCGTTCGAAACGATTTTTTGTATTCGAGCCGGTCTGTCAACAGGCCGCTGTTGGCTATGGTGCTATCATCTATATCGGTAAGGTTCGAATATATTACTGAGTCAACAAATGGTTTGCTAAGCGCTATTTTATAAAACTGCTCAATCCATCGTTCCTGCCGGGATTGATCCCACTCCTGGTGCCATATACCGGCGACTTGGGGCTGGTGTAAACCGTCGCCATTTTGACTCGGGACTTCCACCTCGGTTATATACAATGGCTTGGCTATAGGCCCAAAGTAATCCAGAACTGCCGATATCTGCATCATATCTCTAATGTGCATACCAGCTTGATTTTTGCCAAATCGCATTTGCAGTCCGAACGCATCAAAATTAATTCCGCTCTGCACTACCATATCCACATAGACCAATGGCGGAATGGTATTAGGCGTTGTTGCGTAATATTCGCCCCAGGGGTTACTAATTTCTACTATCTTCAAAGCTCTGTCGCTTTCCCGTTTTACGGCCATATTGGCTGCACGGGTCATTTCCAAAACCTGCTCGAAGCTAAACCCAAAATGATTAAACATATTCAGACCACTTACAACGCCCCACGCACGAATACTGCTCGCATATCTGGCAACTGTCTCTGAAACGAATTGATACGCAGTTTCGCGAATCTTTTCAAACCCGGCTTTGCCATAGAGCAGCCATTTGGGCAGATATTCTTTCGAGAAACAAAGCAGAGGCCCTGCACCGATTGCCAGTTTCTTTTTAGTAAGCACCTCAACGCAGGCGTCAACCGTTGAAAAATCGTAACTACCTTTATGAGATTCTATCTGAGCCCAGTTTATCGGTATCGTTACAAAGCCGAACAACTCGAGCAGCTTCTCGACATACCTGGCATTATCAAGCTGCTTAGGGTCTATTTTGCAGCCAAGGCAGCCCCGGCCAAAGCCATGGTTTTTGCCTCTTACATCAAAAAGCGACTCTGCCTGTTTTGTTGCCAGCTTTTCAGAAAAAACTATGGCTTTCTTAAGTGATTCGTCCGCTAATTTAGACGCCAGCGGTGGTACGGAGATGTTTTGAATTGCCTGAATGAACAAATCCTGTGCCTCTTTGGAAATGTCTTCCAGTCCTTCTATGCTGTTAAAAAACGCCCAGTCCTCTCGCCTGTTAATGATTTGCATTAGCTTTGCCCGGGCCATCTCGACATTCAAATTATATGGGTGGTTTCTTTCGGCCAGGCAAGTTGTCGGTAAAAGCACCCTACCGAAACCGTCAATAGACCACAGCAAAGCCAGACCCGCTGCTTCCGAATTTGGCTTTTTACACTCTAAAAGGCCGTTTTTGAATGCAATATGCGTTCGGCGAATGGCAATTCCGTCAGTTCCGAAAAGATAAGCACCACACAGTGCGAATTTATCGACAACCTTACCATTTTTAAAAACCTGAAATTTCACTTTTTCCCTTAACGTTTAGTATTGTCATTGCCCTTGTCAAGCAAGGGACATGCCCTGTGCAAGCAGGAAACTACAGCTTCTCTGCTGTAGTTTCACTGATTGTAGCAATTACACGCTTAAATGCAATCCAAACTTTGGCTTTTGATTGATTTTGATTAGGTGTGTAAATGTGATGCGGTACCTGCCTTCGCAGGCACGAGCATACGAATACGAGATACGAAAATCAATTCGAAGCCGCCTCGTTCTGGCTGTACACACTGAACTGCTTCATTTGAAGTTCGTAGAGGAGATTATTTTTCTCAATCAGCTTGGCTATCAGGCCCACCTGGCTGAGTAATATTTCTATCAAGTCGATATTTACCAGGGTTGATTCAGGACTGTATTGCGGCAGAGCAATAATCACATAGCCGCAATTAGTCCGCTCCGTGGCCAATTGTGCGGCAATGATGCTGCAATCATTTGTGCCGGTTACAACCGGTTCAGCACCGTCATCGATTTTGGCGCAAAGTTCTCTCAAAAACGACTCGTTGATGTTTAATTTGGAAAATTCTTCGGAATTGCTGGGCCAGTAATTCCTGTCTCTATCCATAATCACCATAACCAGACTCTGCTCAGGCAGAATATCAAATATCTGCCGGGCAATCTGTTCATTCAGCACACATCCTGGTGAAAACAGCGAGTCATACGTATCCATTTGACCGGCTCCTTGCTTTAATTCGCATACGGCGTATCCACATCCACTATTTTCCCTTCGGCACAATCGCCCGGCAGCTTTCTTAGCTTATTAGCCTATGAAAAAATATTTTGGTTTAATTCGGCAAAAAAACACAATTGCCGAGTTTGGAATGAAGTTTATAGGACCCCGCAGGTCGGCTGTACAGGTGTGAATGCTCTATTAATTATCAAGCATTGATTTCAGCCTGGCCATCGGGAAATTACCCGGGCACTTCGTCCCCCCTGTATAGCCCGGAGTGTTGCGGTGGCCATATATCCTGTTTTTTGGGATACCGTAGCGCTTTTGCAAGAAGCGGATTAATTTTACAAGTGATTGCATTTGACGTCCGGTTGGAGCGCTCTTGCTGAAATCGCCGACCAGACAAATCCCCACGGCATCCTTGTTGGCCCAGTTTTTCGGCGTGCCCCCGCAGTGAGCACCTGCGATTTGCTGTCGCCAGCGGAATGTAACCTCAACTTGTCCGTCGCCGCTGCCATTGCCGTTGCCAATCACAAAATCGTAGCCAATACCTTTCCATTTGTGACCGTTTTTGTGGTAATTGTCAAAGACAGCGGCATTTCCGCTGGCAGTAAGAGAATGATGTATCACTATAGCTGTCCATTGCTTTTCCACCCGTAAAGGCGGCAGCCAATCCCCAGGTGCATTTTCCCATCGCTGCCGGCTCGGTTTTGAAACCGGCCGTTGAACGACTTTGGATGCCGTGTTATTTACGGTATAGTCGTGTGTAATCCTGGGCATCGGCTCATCATTATACATACAACCGCTCAAAACAAGCGAACAACAGCAAATAATAGAAACTTTACTAAACATTTTGTATCCCGTATTTTGTGGTTCGTGGATGCGTAAATGTGTTTACTCATCCACTCGCATGCGGCTTTTCTTTATATCTGACAATATGCATACGATTGCCCCGTTCATTGAATTCAACTACATCCATATAGGAACGTATAAGGAACAATCCCCTCCCCCCAGTTTTGTAAAGGTTTTCGCCGTATCGCGGATCCGGCACAGCATTCGGTTTAAACCCGCTGCCATCGTCCGTCACATAAATTTCAATTTTGTCAGGGTCCACTGAGTAGTCAATTTTAAGCTTTTTGTCAGAGTCCATTTTGTTGCCATGCTCAACAGCATTGATAAGGGCCTCCTCTAAGGCAAGATGTACGGCAAAAATATCGTCCTGGCTGAAATTGTTAGCTTCCAGTTCAGCTAAAATATGCCTGCACACCCCGACAATAGCAGATGGTGTGCTTTCGACAGCTATTGAACGACTGATTGGTGTTTTCGACGCCATAAACTTATGCCATTTCAAAAAACCTTTGCGATGAGTCTGTAAGGACAAACCCCAGCTTACGACCGGCAGGGGGCATTAGCTATCGCTTGCTTTCAAATTATCGGCCGATTCTTTGACTTTATGAACAAATCAAAAAAAATTGTCGCCTAATCTGCTGTGGACGAACCTTCAGTTGCACTTTCTATATCCTGATATATATCGAAAATTTTGGTCAGCCGTGTTATTTTGAAAATTTCGTATATTTTCGGGTCTATATTGCAAAGTCTTAATTTGCCGTCGCGTTCGTAAATCTTTTTGCTGATTCTAATTAAGAGCCCTAATACAGCTGATGATAAGAACCGGACATTGCGAAAATCCAAGATCATATTTATCCGTTCCGACTGCTCAACGACAGACATAATCGACTCTTGAAGTGCCTGAATGTCTTTCTCTTCGAGGATTCTTTCGTCAGTAAAAGTGACGATGGTTGAGTTCTCGGCGTACTCAACACTTATTCTTGGCTTAATCGGCGCCATAACAATCTCCCTAAAAAGGCGTTAAATTGCGCCGAAATCCTATATTAGAATGGCTGAGATGTCAAGTTTTTTGATTTTTGGAATTTCGGAATAATTGTAGAATTTTACTATTCTTTTGAATAATACGGTTTTTTTATAATTTTATATATTTTACGACAGAAAAACTCTTGCAACCTGGACCACATATATGAATAATGGAGCAAGTATTAGGAACTGTTGTGCATTTTCAGCCTTGACATATCCTGGATAACCGCATCCAAAGACCCTGATAGCGAGAGAATAATATTAGATTTTGTATTATTTTTCTGAATTTTTGTTGTAAAATGAGTCAGTTTGGTGAGTGGTTAATCGATAAGCGAAATCAACCAATCAACCAGTTGACTAATTAACCGATTAATCAACAATTTATTTTGAAGGAGATTAAAATGAAAATTAGTAGATCTACAGGATATGCACTGCTGGCGGTTGGCTATCTTGCCCAGCATAAAGGAGAGGGGATTATTTTGTCTCAAACTATATCCAAAGAATATAATATACCTTTGGAATACCTGCTCAAGATACTGCAGCAGCTGGTCAGAGCAAATGTGTTGCGCAGCAAAAGAGGGCCTCGCGGCGGGTTCTCCCTGGCCAAGTCGGCAAAAAAAATTACGATGCTCCAGGTTATCGAAGCTGTTGATGGGCCTATGGTTAGTCAGTTGGACCTGGCTGAGCAGACACATAAAGAAAAATTCAGCGTTAAAGTTGAACAAATCTACGAAAAAGCAATTGCCCAGGCCAGAAGTGTTTTCGAAAAGGCAAAGTTGGCGGATTTAATCTAAGAATAAAAAAAATAGCGTATAACTATAGCGAATAGTGGATATTTGAGTTTTGAATTTTTATTTTAGTCAACTCAAAACTCAGAATTTATCCTGAGCTTGTCGAAGGACTTAAAACTCATAACTATTTTTCGCTATACGCTATATGCTGTGCGCTAAAAATGCATATCAGCAAATTTCAACAGTTGATTTTAGAAAAATACGGACAACGCGACCGGGAAAGAGGAACCTCTGCCACGTTTATGTGGTTTATTGAAGAGGTTGGAGAACTCGCTACTGCTCTTGCCTCTGATGACGAAGGTAATAAAGCCGAAGAATTTGCAGACGTTTTTGCCTGGCTCTGTACATTGGCAAACATAAGCAACGTGGATATGGAAAAGGCCTGTACTAAATACATGGGTAATAATGCCGAAGGCTACAAACCTAAATAGCATTTGTAGAGTTTAAGAATTTAGGAAAATAGGGGAAATTTAACCACAGATACCTAAGGCACAGGTTTTGTGGATTACACAGATTACACGGTTTTTTGGGCTAAAAATGGGGATTAGATACAGTAAAATCCGGTGAAGACGAGAATTGCAAAGCTACAGACACAAAAGCTATAACCCCCTGCGAGACAAAAGGTTTATCAATTAAAACCCCAATGAGAGTGTTGGGACTCGAACCCAAGACCTACGGCTTAAAAGGCCGTTGCTCTACCAGCTGAGCTACACTCCCGGAAATTTCCGATTTTCAATTCGACAACCAATCGCCAATAAACAATGTTAGCACGAGTTTACACACGCCTAAACGATTTTGCAAGAAAATTAAACGCTGGTTTCTGTACAAAACAAATCGGAAACCGTTACTGTTGACAGCCCTGCCATTAAAAGATAGTATGAGATTTTATAAATTGTTTGGAGTACTGCTAAATGACTAACGTAACTTTGATTACAGGCGATGGAATCGGCCCGGAAATTGCAGAAGCTACGCGCAGATGTATCGACGCTACAGGGGCTAAAATCAACTGGGAATTGGCCGAAGCCGGCGTGGATGTAATGGAACGAACGGGAACGGCCCTGCCGGACGCCACTATCGAATCGGTTAAGAAAAACGGTATTGCGCTAAAAGCGCCTATCACTACGCCTGTTGGAAAGGGCTTTAGAAGTATAAATGTGTATCTTCGTCAGACGCTTGATTTGTATGCCTGTCTGCGGCCGTGTAAAAGCTATAAGGGCGTGCGGAGTCGATACTCCGATATCGACCTTGTGGTCGTGCGCGAAAACACCGAAGACCTCTACGCAGGCATCGAATTTCAAAAGGGCAAAGACGATACGGCTGAGCTTATCAACTGGATAAATATACACGGCAGCAGAAAGATAAGCACAGATTCCGGTATAAGCATAAAGCCGATTTCGGTCAGGGCTACGGAGCGTATAGTGCGGTTCGCATTCGACTACGCCCGCAAAATGGGACGTAAAAAGGTGACCAGCGTTCACAAAGCTAACATTATGAAATTCACGGACGGGTTATGGCTTGAGGTGAGCAGAGATGTCGCAAAGAAATATCCCGATATCGAATTCGAGGACCGTATTGTTGATAATATGTGTATGCAGCTGATTCAAAAGCCCGAACTTTATGACGTGATTGTGCTGCCAAATCTCTACGGCGATATATTAAGCGATTTGTGCGCAGGGTTAGTTGGCGGGCTGGGCGTGGCGCCAGGGGCGAATATCGGCGATAAAGGGGCTATCTTCGAGGCAACTCACGGCAGTGCACCGAAATATAAAGGCCAAAATAAGGTCAATCCTGCAGCCCTGATACTCAGCGGCGTACTGATGCTAAGACATATGGGCAAAACAGATGAGGCAGAGGCGCTCGAAAATGCCGTTGCAGTGGTAATCGCCGAGGGCAAAAACGTAACTTACGATATGAAAGCCGACCGTAACGACCCAACCGCAGTCGGGACAAGCGAAATGGCTGATGCTATTATTGAAAAAATAAACCGCAGCTAAAGAATTGATTAGTGATAAATGATAATTGATTATTGGACAGAAAAAATAACCACAGAGAACACAGAGAATTCAATAATAATTAGCCACGGATTGGCACGAATTTTTAGACGCATAGGATTTTCACAGAGTCTGTTGCTATTCTGTTAACATTGCTATTGATTCGTCGATTTTCTTGGGATCCATTACATTTGTTACGGTTGCCAATACATCTTCAATTAATTGCTTATAATCTTGCACTTCGATTTTCTGTGAAATGCTATAACTTAATAGGGACACTGAGAGCATAAACCTGTCCTCATTTCTATTTTTCTTAGACATCACTTGCTCGACATACCAGGTAATTATGTTATGTATAAACGAGTTAATTTCATTTGCATACGCATCCATTGCATCGGGCACGCTGTCATGTGTTTCTTTGAAGTAAACCTTAACACAGGTATTAGAAAATATTTTCATGATACCCTCACTTGCATCTTTATACCTGTTCTGGTTGAGTTCTTGGGATAACTTGAGATTAGATCGGAAG
>CAJVYK010000090.1 GCA_913009865.1 uncultured bacterium | reverse complement strand
TTAATGATACGGCGACCACCGAGATCTACACTCTTTCCCTACACGAAGCTCTTCCGATCTGGTCTTCCAAAATTATGCTTTGTATCCGCATATGACGGTCTTCCAGAACATGGCTTTCGGACTGAAACTTCGTAAGCACCCCAGGGCGGAAATAAAAAAGCGGGTGGAAGATGCTGCGAAGCTGTTAGGTATTGAGCAGTTGCTTAAGAGGAAACCTAAGGCCCTCTCCGGTGGCCAGCGACAGAGGGTCGCTGTGGGAAGAGCTATTGTGCAAAATCCAAAGGCGTTTCTGTTCGATGAGCCTCTAAGTAACCTTGATGCTAAACTGCGTGTAACTACCCGTGCAGAACTGAAGTTGTTACACCACAGACTGCAGACCACCACCATATATGTTACACACGATCAGGCTGAGGCGATGACATTGGGTGATCGGATCTGTGTAATGTACGATGGTGTTATTCAGCAGGTAGCACCTCCGATGGAAGTGTACGACCGGCCTGTTAATAAATTTGTGGCAGGTTTTTTAGGGACGCCTCCGATGAACTTTTTTGGCGGACGGATTGACTTTGAGCAGGATGTGCCGAAGTTTGTTATTAGCGATGCCAAGATTACATTATCAAAACAACTTAAAGATAATTTGATAGCCTACAGAGGCAAAGAAATGGTATTGGGGATCAGGCCGGAACATCTCTCTTTGGTACCGATTAAGGGGCAAAGCGGAAACAGAATTCCGGCAACCGTTGATGTTGTTGAACCGCTGGGAGACCGGATGGACGTATATTTAACCAGCAAATCCGACCGAAGATTTATTGCCAACATTGCTCCTCATATCGAGATAAAGGTGGACGATGTGGTAACAATGTACATTGATATTGAGCGGGTGCATATTTTTGAGCCGGGCGAGATGGGCAGGAACATTAGTTTAGCCACTTGACAACCCAGAAAATTGCTCCAGCTTTCTTTATTTTCCCTACCTCTCGGGTTTTTTGATAGCACCGCCGTAGCGGAGGCAAATCGTAACACAATCAATCCCGCTAAATATCCGTAAACACAATCACAAAAGTGTAAATGCAATTGTGACACAGCCTGCAGATACGTAAAGTCAGACTACCCCAAAATGCACACCTCCTGCACACGCATTAGGTGTGTAGGCAAACTTAGATTTGTGGCAGTTTTGTGGCAATTCCAGTCTGAAAACAGTATAGGAACCAGTTCCAAGCCAGTTCGAAAACAGTTCCTAAGTCCTTATGTCATAAATATTAAGTGCTTTATTGGCAAGTAGTTAGAAAACCTCTGAGTATGCTCGACACGCAGGAGGTCGTAGGTTCAAGTCCTATACCGCCCATTGTCTTAGGCCTTTGTAAGCTTTTCACTTACAAAGGCCTTTGTTTTTGTCCTTTCTCCGGGGTTGTCCCATTTTTCAGATGTCAGCAATCGAATTTTTGTCGTTATTTTTAGCATTATTGTAGTAGCTGATGCTGTCTTTTGATTTACCGAAGGGCGTTTTTCTCCTCTTTCAATTAGTGCTGCCGACTTTGGCACAACTTTTGCGAAACTTTAGTAATGAGATAATAGAGCGAACAATTGAAATTTGTTTTACCAATACCGCTAACTGAGCAGGGAAGAGCTTTATAGCTGAAAAAACAGCATGATTGTTACGAGAAATTATTTTGTTCTATAGCTACAAAAATGTAACCCATTGCCATTAGGTCTACGAAAATGTAATTTATGCTTAAGCAATTACCCCATAACAACCGTCACAAGCGAGAGTTGCAGGCTCTTTATTCGGTCGCAAAGATTATGGCCACACGGTCGGGTCAAAGGGAGATGCTTTTGGAAATCCTGGATGTTTTGGACCACGAACTCGCTATGAGTCACGGCACGGTAATGCTTCTAAGCTCTGATGGTACCGAGCTGGTTGTGGAGGCCGCCAGGAATATCCGTTCTGATCAGTCACAGCAGCTTCGGTATCGGCGAGGCGAAGGAATCATTGGGACGGTGATACAGACTGGTAAGCCCGCTATAGTCCCCAGAATCTCTATGGAGCCGCGTTTCTGTGATCGCATCCACAGGCGAGGCAAGCAGAAAAGCAAAGATGTAAGTTTCGTTTGCGTGCCCATTACCATTGGAAGCGAAGTTGTGGGGACGTTATCAACCGATATACTTTACGACCAGACAGGTTCGCTCGATGAAGATGAGCGTCTCCTTAGTATCGTCTCCAGCATAATCGCTAACGACGTTAAGGCCAGGCGCACAGCTAAACTGTCGCGCCAGACGCTGGAGGCCGAGAACCTGCGATTGCGAGACGCTGTGGGAGAACGCTTTCGGCCGGAAAACATCATCGGAAACTCCAAAATCATGCGCAGCGTTTATACAAAAATTTACCAGGTTGCCAAGACCGACACAACCGTGCTGGTTCGTGGCGAGTCGGGCACGGGCAAGGAACTGGTGGCCTCGGCAATCCACTACAGCAGCATCAGAAATAAGCAGCCGTTTGTAAAGGTCAACTGTGCCGCTCTGAACGAAAACCTGCTGGAAAGCGAACTCTTCGGTCATGAGAAAGGCGCATTCACCGGAGCACTATACACTCGAATCGGCCGAATCGAAGAGGCCGAAGGCGGTACTATCTTTCTTGACGAAATCGGTGATTTCTCGCCCTCGATGCAGGTTAAGCTTCTGCGGGTCGTTCAGGAACGGGAATTCGAGCGCGTTGGCAGCAATAAAACGCTAAAAGCCAATGTACGAATCATCACAGCAACGAATAGCAACCTGGAAACAGCGGTAAAAGAAGGGACGTTCCGAATAGATTTGTATTACCGCATCAATGTTTTTCAAATCTTCCTGCCCCCTTTGCGGGACCGCAAGAGCGATATTCTGCTTTTGGCCAATCATTTCGTGGAAAAATACTCCGGGAAAATGAGCAAAGATGTCCGCCGTATCAGCACGCCGGCTATCAATATGATGCTGGATTACCATTGGCCGGGCAATGTCCGCGAGCTGGAGAATTGTATCGAATACGCTGTACTGCTGAGCACCGATGGGGTAATTCACGGCCACAATCTGCCGCCGACGCTCCAAACACCCGGCAGTTCCGACATCTCATCGTCGGGACTGCTTCGCTCGCGTGTCAGAGTGCTGGAGAAAGATATGATAACCGATGCGCTTAAGCATTCTAAGGGGAAAATAGCTGTAGCGGCGCAAGAGTTGGGCATTACCTCACGAATGCTGCGTTACAAAATTGAAAAGCTCAAGATAGACTATTGTCGAATCTTTAAATAACTCACACCGTCCGATTTTTATTTTTTTAGACAGAAGACAGAAATCTCAACCGGCGAGATTAGAGTGCGTTATTAGTTATTATAAGAGCCTCTAATTTTACATCGTTAAATTGCAGCTTTACATCATGGCAAAGTTAAGTTACCCTGAGACAAAGTAAGAATCTGAAATAGAAGAGTTTGAGCAGAAAAATAAGGAAAAACAGATATGGGTGACAAGGGGAAAAAAGATAAAGGCAAAAAGGAACAACAGAAAAAGGCCCTGCTTAATCCGAAGGAAAAACGAAAATTAAAAAAAGATAAGAAGAATAATTAGAATTTGGTCTGCAAATGGCTCTTTTGTCGTCTGGACATAGTCGGCCTGCATCGGAATAGTTATGGCTATGCCTGTTTCGCCTTCCTTGTCGGACGAAAAACGCTCACTTTTGGTACAACGATTCATTTTGATTAGAGGCTCTAAATGTAAGTATGAGGCTATTATGGCTGGTGAAGGAATAATCATAGTTTTAGCAATTGTTGCATTTGATGTTATCCTTATTGTCCTCGGTAAGCGTCTTAAGCGTTTGAATGCCTTGTTTGGCAAACCTGCAAATGAGCACAAAGCAGATCATGCCCCCAACGATGAATAATTATATTTATCTCCGTTGCAAGTCTACAATGTGGCATCGCAAGCTTACTCTGTGATATTGCAGCCTTACATTGAAGCGTTGTAACGTTACATCATGGCAAAGTAAGCGTGATATGTGACAGGTAACGCGTGATATGCCACAAATGAAGCCTGATATGTGACAAAGTAAGCTTACTCCGTGGCAAAGTAAGCGTGACCTGAGGCAGATGAAGCGTGATATGCCACAGATGAAGTGTGATATGCCACAGATGAAGCGTGATATGTCGCAGGTGAAGTGTGATATGAGGCAGATGAAGGGTGATTTGTGGCAGATTAACCCGGCAAAAAGGGTTGTAACCCATTATAGTACAGGTAGATAGGTGTTTTAAACCACGAATAACACGAAAAGATATTTTGTTCTTTAACTTCTTTAACTTCGTGGTGAGCTAAATTTTCTGCTTGGTGAATATGCTTTATATTATGACAGAGGCCACATTAGTTGAACAGGCGAAGGGAAAAGAACTCGGATATTCAGTTAGACCCGGAAAACTCAAGAAACAGGCAGGTTTTGGTTGTTTTAACGGTCTTTGTATGTTATTATTGGACAATTGTTTTTTTTATTGCTTTCCGCAACTAATTAATTATGGAGGTATGGTGAAATGAGTAACCAAATAAATCTAATGACATTGTTCGTATATGCTACAGTCTCGAAAAAAGAGATATTTATTGTGCTATGGTCAATTCTTTTAATTCCGGGGATTTCATTCGCTTTAACTGGCAGTGGGACATCAGGTAATCCGTACCTGATTCAATCTCTGGCAGATTTTGATGAATTTGCCGCCGATCCAAATTTCTGGGACGATTACGTCAGGCTCGATAGCGACGTTAACCTGGCAGGAAGAACTTACACGGCAGCGGTCATATCGTATGGCACTGACTTTTGGGGAAACGATGCCGATGGCGTTAAGTATACTGGAAATTTTGACGGCAACGGATATACCATTCAAAATCTCACGATTGATTCGACCGGCACGGGTAGCGGGTACATCGGACTTTTCGGCTACGCCTATCCGCCAGGGCGTATTCACGACCTCGGTCTTGAAGATTGCACCATAAACGCAGACGGCCAATTCGTCGGAAGTCTCGTTGGACGCAATCAGAGTGCAACAATTGAACGATGTTATGCTGATAGCAATATTGTCAACACAAGAGCAGATACAGGTGGACTGGTTGGCGAATGCTGGGGAGGCCGCATCGAAGATTGCTACACAGTAGGAAACGTATCCGGGACATGGGCGGTTGGCGGACTGGTGGGAAGAAACGGCGCCGAGGTCAGATACTCATATAGCATCGCCACAGTCAGCGGAAGCTCAGATGTGGGAGGACTGGTCGGCGAAGGAGGCTGGGGAAGAGTCATAATGGGGTTTTGGGATATGACCGCTTCCGGCACGACCGTCAGCTATGGCGGCTTTGGAAGATCAACGGCACAAATGAAAACCGCCGACAACTATACAGGCTGGGCAAATGGAACATGGAAGATAGACGAAGCAATTGACTACCCACGTCTGGCCTGGGAAAACTCAACCGGAACCGTAATTAACAACACCGTCACACAGGTATATCCCGGTATCGGGACCGAAATTGATCCATTTATTCTCTCATCAGCCAATGATCTTGTTTGCCTGAGCAAACGCCCGACCGATTGGAACGGTTATATAGAGCTTGCCAACGATATTAACATAGCTGACGTTAATGACTATATGCCCCTCGGATACTTCACCGGAACACTAAATGGAAACGGCTATTCAATAAAAAACCTTACTTTCGATATCGATTTTACTACTGCAAACATGGCTCTGATCAGCTACGCAGGCTACGGTTCGACAATCCAGGATTTGGGTATCGAAGACGCCAACATAGAAGGGCCTGATTTGACAGCAGGACTGGTGGGATTGAATTCAGGCGGAACAATAGAACGCTGCTTCACCACTGGTCGAATAAACGGCATTGATGACATCGGTGGGCTGGTAGGCAAGAACAGCAATGGCGATGTCAATAGCTGCTATAATCTTGCCGAGATAAACGGCAATTATCGTGTTGCCGGCATCGCCGGAACCAACTTTGGCGATATCAGTAACTGCTATAACGAAGGTGATATATCAGGGACAAGTAGTGTCGGAGGACTCGTCGGACAAAACTCCGATCCCCTTAGCAATTCATATAGCATCGGCCAGGTCAGCCTTGCCGGGAACTACGGTGCATTGGTCGGATACAATAATGGCCAGATAAGCGACTCTTTCTGGGATATGACCCTTACCGGGATAGCGATAGGATACAGTGCCGCAAGCACAGGAACAGCGACCAATGTTCTTGGCCTGACAACCCTGCAGATGCAGACAGATACAACCTACATCAACTCAGGCTGGGATTTCCTGGGTGAGTCGGATAACGGCCAGGCTGAACTCTGGCGGCTATGTACCCAAGGCGCCGATTATCCCGCCTTAGCATTCGAGTTCGCAAAGGGCGACTTCACATGTCCTGATGGTGTTGACTTTTTGGATTTTGCGGTGCTTGGTGATCAATGGCTTCAAGCACCCGGCAACCCATCTGCTGATATTGCCCCTAAGATTCGCGATGACTTCGTTGATATGCTTGACCTTGAAGTATTTGTCGACAACTGGCTGAGAGGTGTAGAGTAGGCAGAGGTTATTTAGTATCTGTTGCGGAGAGTAAAAATCGTCTAAGCGACAATTATTTCACTTTTACGGCTGAGGTGGACATTTTTGTCCCATTATCATAACTTCTGCACTGGCAGTTAGTTACACGGCTTAAATTTTCCGCATAACAAATCATCTACAGAATAAGTGACAATTATTTCACTCTCAGTGAACCCGGCCCGATTGCTCTGATGGAAATTGCAATTGAGCTGCGCATAAAAAACATTGAATTCTATAGGTGTAAATAGCGATCCGGCTTCTTCTAAATCTCTTACTAATCAAGAGTTGAGTATTTTACCCCGCCCTCATTGTATTTATCCGAAAACCCTTTTTCGTTGGATGTGCCAAAAAAAACTCTGCCGAGGGGTAGTCTGGTACATACATTGCAATTCATTGGTTTGTAAAGAGTGCATACAGATGAAAATGTTACTGACTGATTCGAGAGTTTCTATAACTATTAAGAAAGAGAGTCAAGCAATGCGAAAAGTTGCAATTTACGGAAAAGGCGGAATCGGCAAGTCCACCACCACGCAGAATACGGTCGCCGCTCTGGTGGAGATGGGCAAAAAAGTTATGGTGGTCGGCTGTGACCCAAAGGCCGACTCAACCCGGCTTCTGCTCGGCGGGCTGGCGCAGAAAACGGTTCTCGATACCCTGCGAATGGAAGGCGAGGACGTGGAACTGGAAGACGTCCGCCGGCCCGGCTATGGCAGTACGCTCTGTGTCGAGTCCGGCGGGCCTGAGCCGGGCGTTGGCTGTGCGGGCAGGGGAATCATTACCTCTATCAATCTGCTTGAACAACTTGGGGCATACACCGATGACCAGAACCTGGACTACGTCTTCTATGACGTTCTCGGGGACGTGGTCTGCGGGGGCTTTGCAATGCCGATGCGCGAGGGCAAAGCACAGGAGATATACATCGTCTGTTCCGGCGAAATGATGGCGATGTACGCCGCTAATAATATCTGCAAGGGAATTATGAAGTTTGCAGAGTCCGGCGACGTACGGCTCGGCGGATTGATATGCAACAGCCGTAAAGTTGACAAGGAAAAGGAGCTGATAGAAGAGCTTGCGAGGGCATTAGGGACGCAAATGGTTCATTTCATACCCCGTGACAATGACGTTCAGAGAGCTGAAATACAACGTAAAACTGTAATCGAGTGGCAACCGCAGTGCGAGCAGGCCGACGAGTACAGGGCGCTGGCAAAGGCCATCGATGAAAACCAGATGTTTATTGTTCCGACTCCGCTCGAAATCGAGGAACTGGAAAAATTGCTGCTGGACTTCGGTATGCTGGTCTAACCTGGTTTTGTACCGTTAACCCAAAGAAAAAAAGGAGCATCAAATTATGATTATGATAAGCGCAATCGTCAGG
>CAJVYK010000089.1 GCA_913009865.1 uncultured bacterium | reverse complement strand
CATACGCAGGGCGTAAATCCGTATCTGTGTGCCAGCCGGTGTTTAGAAACAATGAGTTTATAGGCATAGTACGGGTCGTGATATTTTTAGATACAATCCAGAACTTGCTAAACCACATCAAGGCAGGTCGAGAGGGTTACGCATGGGTTATAGATGATGACGGTGTGGTGATGGTTCATCCCAAACCGGAGTTCGTCGGCAAAGACGCAATGGCGGTGAGAAAAAAAACCTTTCCTGATTATGACTGGTCTGAGCTTGAAAATATTGTTTCCAAAATGGCAGGCGGCCAGGAGGGTGTTGGCAGCTACCAGTTGGTATGGTGGCGGAACGAAAAGCCGCAACCTATCAGGAAGTTAACCGCTTTCGCTCCAATTAAAATTGGAAACAGGTTATGGTCGATAGCTGTGTCGATGGATTACGACGAAATTTCAGACCCAATCAAAGCTTATGGCGGACATACTTTCGTGGCGGTGCAATTCTTAATTCTGTTCTTTATCGGGGCAGGGGCGGGATTCTACAAAGTTTATAAGAAAAAAGCCCTGCTGGAAGCGCAGGCGAAATCAGCAGAGCGACTGGAATCGCTGAACCGGCAGTTACAATCAGAAATAGCCGAACACAAGCGGGTAGAGACGGAACGGGAGGCGCTGATTGCAGAGTTAGAAGTCAAAAACACCGAGCTGGAGTGGTTCACTTATACTGTCTCTCACGACCTCAAAAGTCCGCTGATTACTATCGGAGGGTTCCTTGGTCTGCTGGAACAGGACGTGGTTGGTGGAGATGTCGAGCGGGTGAAGGGCGATATAAAACGGATTGAAGGCGCGACTGAGAAAATGCAGCGGCGGCTGGATGAACTTCTGGAGCTGTCCCGAATTGGACGGCTGGTTAACCCACCGGAAGATGTGTCGCTGCGAGAGCTGGCACGCGAAGCAGTGGATTTGGTCACCGGCCGAATCACCGAGCGCGGCGTCCAAATCAAAATCCTTCCCGACCTGCCCCTTATCTTCGGCGACCATCCCAGACTGCTGGAGGTGCTGCAAAACCTGATAGACAACGCTGTTAAGTTCATGGGCGAGCAGCCCAAGCCACATATCGAAATTGGTGCCAGGCAAAACGGCGACGAGACGGTCTGTTACGTCCGGGATAATGGTATAGGAATTGAACCATGCTATCATGACAAGGTCTTCGGCCTATTCAATAAGCTCAACCAGGATTCTGAGGGTACCGGAGTTGGTCTGGCTCTTGTCAAGCGGATTGTTGAGGTGCACGGCGGACGTATATGGGTCGAATCAGAGGGCCAGGGGAAAGGATCGACTTTTTGTTTTACAATATGTACGAAAGGGGGATCAGAAAAAAATGAGAAGGAGAAGCGAGAAAGAGAAGCCTTTGATTATTCTGTTGGTTGAAGACAATACGGACCATGCCGAACTGGTCATGCGCAGCTTCGAAAATCATCAGGTAGCTAACAAAATCTATCACGTTCGCAATGGTGAGGCGGCACTGGATTATCTGTTTCGACGAGGCGAATATGCTGACGCAGTGAACAGTCCGCTGCCGCACCTGGTTCTGTTGGACCTGCGCTTAGCTAAAATCGACGGCCTGGAAGTCTTGAAGGAAATCAAAACTTCAAAGAAGTTGTGTGAAATTCCGGTTGTTATCCTAACCACGTCCGAGGCGGAAAATGACCTCGCCAAAGCTTACGAGTACCATGCGAACAGCTATTTGGTCAAGCCGGTGAACTTTGCGAAGTTTACCCAACTGATGGGTGACCTATGCTATTACTGGCTGGGCTGGAATCGTCATTCGTGGTTGTGAGACAGGGGGGGCAAGATTTGTCCCTATATGTTTGAGTAGCACAAAGAGAGCGATGAGTGAAGAAAAGACGTATATTTTGGTGGTTGAAGACGAAGAAGCTCATGCCGAGCTGATTCGGCGGGCCTTTAAGTCCCGCGCAGGACGGGTCGGCCTTACCGTGGCACGCAACCTTCGAGAGGCCCGTGCCTGCCTGGTAGAATCCATCCCCAACCTTGTGATTGCTGATTTGCTTCTGCCAGACGGCAAAGGAACCGAACTTTTGCCGGGTGATAATAAAAAATCGCTGTATCCGGTTATGGTTATGACCAGTCACGGTGACGAACAAGCTGCTGTTGAGGCGATGAAGGCGGGGGCCCTGGACTACGTGGTCAAGTCGGGGGCGACGCTGACCGACATGCCCTACTTTGCCGAGCGTGCTCTACGCCAGTGGCATTACATCACTGACCGCAAGAAGGCAGAGGCGCGAGTTCTCAGGAAAAATGCCGTGCTGGATGCAATCAACAGGGTGTTTCGAGAAACCTTGACGTGTGAAACCGGTAAGGATGTGGCCAAAACATGTCTTAAGGTAGTTGAAGAGCTGACCGGCAGCAAATTCGGGCTTATCGGTGAAGTGAATAAAAAAGGCCACTTTGATACTACCGCTGTAAGTGACCCGGGCTGGGATGCCTGTAGAATGCCGAGGTCGGATGCGGTGAGGGTGATTGAAGATATGGAAATCCGCGGCATCTGGGGCAGCGTACTCAAGGGTGAACAATCCTTGATAATCAACGAGCCGGCCTGCCATCCTGATCGAGTCGGGGTTCCCAAAGGTCATCCCCCTATCACCTGTTTTCTGGGGGTTCCACTCAAACAAGCTGATAAGACGATCGGAATGATAGGTTTAGCCAACAAGGAAGGAGGATACAGCCCAGAGGACCAACAAGCTGTGGAAACCCTATCCGTAGCATTAGTTGAGGCATTGTACCGCAAACGGGCTGAGAAAAAGCTACTTGACTACCAGGTACAGCTTAAGTCTCTGGCCTCGAAATTGCTGCTGACCGAAGAGCGTGAAAGACGACGGCTGGCAGCGGTAGTACATGATAATATCGGCCAAAACCTGGTCCTGGTGAAACTTAGATTACAATCATTGATAGA
Source organism: uncultured bacterium (assembly GCA_913009865.1). Classification (GTDB taxonomy): domain Bacteria; phylum Planctomycetota; class Phycisphaerae; order Sedimentisphaerales; family Anaerobacaceae; genus CAJVYK01. The sequence goes on along the minus strand of CAJVYK010000089.1, from coordinate 5,419 downwards.
ATCAGCGTCCGGCTCCGATATGTTAGAGTCCATGGATAAGGTATGTGCGGTAATCGACCAGACAATTCAAGATGCCCATTCATTAACATTTGAACTCAGCAACCCTGTGCTGTATGAACTGGGTTTTGAGGCAGCTGTTGAACAATGGCTTACCGAACAAGTCCAGGAAAAATATGGAATCAAATGTAAATTTGCTGTTGACAACCAACCACTTCAGCTTGACAATGAAATCAGCACTATTTTGTTTCAGGCTGTCCGCGAGCTTCTGGTCAATGTTGTAAAGCACGCAAAGGCAAACACCGTGGGGGTAAGTATTCAAGAAGCTGGTGGCAGAATACGGGTTATCGTTGAAGATGATGGTGTCGGGTTTCTTTCATCCAAACTGCAGTTGCCTTCGTCACAAAATAAAACAGGCGGCTTTGGCCTTTTCAATATACGAGAACGGTTAGAGTATTTAGGTGGGCAGCTAAAAATTAAATCCGCACCGGGGCAGGGAACACGCATTATACTGACTGCACCGCCAAAACTGGAAAGCAAGACCCTAAACGTAAGGGGATATGAGTATGAAGATTCTAATCGCTGATGACCATGGAATTGTACGGCAGGGGTTGAGATCCTTGCTCGAGAAGCAAGCCGATATGGAAATAGTCGGAGAAGCTGAAGATGGGCCTACGGCGGTGCGGCTTGCAACAAAACTATTGCCCGATGTGATAATCATGGATGTATCTATGCCCAATCTGAACGGAATTCAGGCTACCCGCATTGTCCTTCGCCAAACGCCTGATGCCCGGATAATAGCTTTGTCGATGTATTTCAACAGGCATTTTGTAATAAAAATGCTTAAAGCAGGGGCTTTAGGGTACGTGCTCAAATCCTATCTTTTTGATGAACTGGTCAGGGCAATACATGCGGTGGCTGCCAATGAGCATTATCTAAGCCCCCGAATAACTGATGTCCTGATAGAAGACTATATAAATCGCCCCCTAACAGTCCAGGCCGACGCTTCAGGCAGACTTACAGACCGAGAACGGCAATTGCTCCAGCTCCTGGCGGAAGGACAATCAACTAAACAGATAGCTTTAGGTCTAAACGTAAGCCCCAAAACTGCCGATGCGAATCGTCGTCAAATTATGAATAAACTCGGCATTTTCAGCGTCGCAGAGCTAACTAAATACGCTATCCGCGAGGGGCTGACGTCTCTGGAATTCTGAGAAGCCACATTGAGAAACAGTATTATATTGTATTTACAAGCTGTTTCATCGGCTCTCTCGCTCGGACGACACCTGAGCTGAAGAACCGGCAAATTAGAATTCTCCATAACCCAAGGGTTTACCTGGGCACCCTTACGGATTTTCCTAACAGAAAGCACGGACTTTCCTACTGCAAATATAGGATTATCCTGTGCGCAGTTCTCCACTATGTGGTCGATTAATATGGTTGGGGGCGGAGTGTAAAATTATAAAAGTATCCTGTCGGGCTGGAGTCCCGGGGGGTCAGCCCGGCAGGAGAGCCGGTTGACTGCGATACTTCCGGAAGAAAAAGGGGCGCCACTATGGGGATAAAAATACTGATAGCAGATGACCATAAGATTCTGCGCGAAGCTGTTGCTTCTCTACTGAGTAAAGAACTTGGCATGGAAGTTATCGGAGAGGCGGAAGACGGACGAATTGCGGTACAACTCGCCCGGGAATTACAGCCGAATGTTACTGTAATGGACGTTGCTATGCCCAATTTGAACGGTATTGAGGCCACCCGCCAAATAATTCGCGAACAGCCCAACATTAAGATAGTAGCCTTGTCAGCACATTCGGACAGGCGTTCCGTGCGCGAAATGCTTAAAGCGGGGGCAACCGGTTATGTGCCAAAACAGTGTGCTTTCAAGGAACTCGTCTCGGCCATACGGAATGTTGCTTCAGACCACACTTACCTCAGCTCACAGATAAGTGGAATAGTTGTTGAAGGATACATACATCACCTCACAGAACAAGAGACTTCAGCCTACTCGGTATTAACGGCCAGAGAACGTGAAGTGCTCCAATTAATCGCAGAGGGCAAGTCAACGAAAGTAATCGCAAAAGAATTGCATGTCAGCACCAAAACTATTGAATGGCACCGCAGCCAACTCATGAATAAACTAAAGGTACAAAGTGTAGCCGAGCTTGTCAAGTATGCCATACGGGAGGGGCTGACCTGCGCGGAGGCCTAACCATAATGGTAAAAGTCATTGCTGATTACAATCACCCAATTTCCCAGAGGCCTGCAACAGGACTTTTCGAACACCATAACAGGGAATTGACTGGTTAAACAGGTCTGTAATCCACCCGATAGTCCGTCTTAGTCGGCAGTATTCCTGACGTTAAGAATTTTGGAGGTTTTGCAATGACCGAGAACAATCTTCAGTCCAAACAATTGGACGAAATATGCACAGAAAGCGAAAGAGAATATGTTGTGTTCGGCGAATTGTACAACGAGAACATTATAGAAATAATGCGAGTTCGCGAAGCTGCGGGACGGACGGAGATGGATAAGCGGCCCTTTACACCTGATTATGTAAAAGCTGTCATTACCAGGGATAATCAAATCATTCCTGTAGTTGATATGCGCGACATGATTATCTCGCCGTCAGAAGAAAAAACTCAGAGGACTAAAGCATAAAATGTTACCGTGAAGAAGCTTCACACGATAAGACCACCTGAAGATGGACAAAATGGACGGAAAAAAGATCAAAGTTTTATTGGTCGAAGACAATCCAGGGGATGCACGCTTGATTCAGGAAATGCTGACCGAGGGAATGGATGGCCGGTTTATCCTTGAACAGGCAGACAGACTGTCAGAAGGATTAGAATGTCTTGACAAGATGGACTTTGATGTGGTTCTGTTGGATTTGAGGCTGCCGGACAGTTACGGATTGAAAACGTTTGCCAGGATAAATGCACAAGCGCCGCAAGTACCAATCGTTGTTTTGAGCAGCTTGAATGATGAATCGCTGGCAATTAATGCTGTACAACACGGCGCACAGGACTACTTAGTCAAAGGACACGTGGACAGTAATTTTCTGCGACGGTCCCTGCGATACGCTGTAGAACGCAGGTGGGCAGAGGAACAGTTGCGGCAGTGTACCCGCCGTAATGAACTGATTCTTCAAGCCTCGGTGGATGGATTCTGTGTAGCGGAGCTTGATGGAAAACTGCGAGAAGTTAATGCCGCTCTATGTGATATCACCGGCTATTCAAGAGAAGAATTGCTCGGGATGAATATTCAAAACCTCCAAGTCTGGCAGGGGCCTGAAGAGACGGCAAAACATATAGAAATAATTATGAAGACAGAGACCGGACGCTTTGAAACAAAGCTGTGCTGTAAGGACGGAAAAATTCTGGACGTGGAGGTTAGCACACAATTTTGTAATTTCGGTCAGGATAAGTTTTTCTTCTCTTTTCTTCGAGACATCACTGAACTTAAGCGAACTCGAGAGGAGCTGAGCGAATACCGCGAAAAGATGGCACGGACCGAACTGCTGGCCTCATTGGGCACCCTAAGCGCCACTCTGGCCCACGAACTTACACAGCCTCTCACCGTTATAGGCCTCTCTGTCGAAAATTCACTGGACAAGCTGAGAAAAACATCCTGTCCGAATGCCGTTATAAAATATCTCAAAGATAGCCTCGTTGAGGTTGCTAATGCTGTTTCAATCGTTGACGGGTTCCGCAATTTCGGAAGAAAATCATCAGGAACAACATTCAGTGAATTGGAGCTTGACGTAATTACCGAAAGGATTGTCGAGCTACTGAACAAAAGCGCCAAGCAGGCGAAAATAACCGTGCAAATCAAGGATATGAACAAGCTGCCTGCCCTCTATTGTAATCAAAATGATATTGAGCAATTATTGTTCGCAATGATTCAGAATGCGATACAAGCAGCTGACGGTAAGAAACACTGCCAGCTTGCTATCAGTGCCTCCGTGGAAGATAACAACATTGAGTTGCTGTTCGCCGACAACTGTGGTGGAATCAGGCCGGAAAACCTTGATAATATCTTCGAGCCGTTTTTTACCACCAAGCCGTTAGGGCAGGGGACTGGTTTGGGGCTGTGTATCGTCCAGCAAATCATATCCAAATACGGCGGCAAAATTCACGTGGACAGCCAGTTCGGTAAAGGCACAACCTTTTACGTTACATTACCACTCTATGCTAACCTAAAACCAGTAGGTGCTTTTGATGAACATTGCCAGCCCAACTATATTTCTTGTTGATGATGAGCCAAGCGTACTAAAGGCGATGGCTCAAAGTCTGGGGGCATCGGAATACCAAGTCAGCTGTTTTGACAATCCCGTTAAATGCCTTAAACAATTGCGTTTACGGGGGTGTGATTTATTAATTACGGATGTGAAAATGTCAGATATAGATGGCATTGAGCTGTTAATTAAAGCCCAACGTGTTATCCCTGGTTTGCCTGTTCTGATAGTAACAGGCTATGCAGATATTCCAATGGCAATCAAGGCTATCAAGGCAGGCGCTGTGGATTTTATCGAAAAACCAATGGACAAAAACACTTTTTTACAAAGAGTTAAATCAGCCCTTGAAGAAAGCAGAGGAACAGACCCTTTGGCCGGACAAAGTTTAACCCAGACGGAAGAGGAGATTTTAGAATTAATCACTGCCGGTAAATGCAATAAGGAAATAGCTTTCTCGCTCCGCCGTTCAGTTCGGACAATCGAATGGTATCGCAACCGAATTATGAGCAAGCTCAACGTTGATAATATTGTCGATATCGTCAAAATCACCGAGGGGTTTAGCAACAATGAAAGCAGCTAAACAAGGTCAATGTACTCAAGAAGTATTTTTAACCAGGAAAGTGACGTTTTGGGAAAACAAGTTGAGGTTTGTTGTGAAAGAACGATTTTTTTTAAGGAGGTACAAGTATGAATTTCACAAATAAGAGCAGGACAAAATGTTTTTGGCGCAGGCAGGTTTTTTGTTTAGCAATGGCATTAGGCGTCGTGTTGCTGCTGCCGTTTGCTAAAGCTGGTCCGGCGGCGGAAAACGAAAGCATTCAGCACTACAAAATGCTTTCAACTGTGGAATACGCCGGCAAGACCCAATTTAGCAGTCAGGTCGAAACGCTATTTACAGTAAAAAAGCAGTCTTTGTGGGACGATAAAGTGCAATACTTTATTTCTACAAATGATTTTGACTTGACGGACAGCGGTATGAATTCCGGCCAGCAGTCCACCCCAAAAGAACTTTTATTCGTCGTTGATAAAAAGACCGGATATTTATTAGGGGGTGATGAAGGCCTGGCATTTTGGGGAAAGGTAAACAATCAGTGTATCAAGTCTCTCAAAAAAGTGACAAAGGAGAATGTCGGGAAAACATGGGAGCAATCTTTCAACCTCTCGTCCTTCGGTAGTTCGCTTCCAAAC
>CAJVYK010000088.1 GCA_913009865.1 uncultured bacterium | reverse complement strand
GGGAAACTCGTTCAGCCAAAATCACCGGCGATAACGGACAATCAATCTTCGAGCAAGACAATATTGAAGTCCCGGTCTCCTGGAGCCAATTGGCAACAAAGGTTGTGGCAAGCAAATACTTTTATGGCGATGTCAAATCCGGCCAGCGAGAACATTCGGTAAAGCAGCTTATCCATCGTGTTTGCAAAATGATAGCCGACCGTGGTAAAAAGGACAGTTACTTCGCTACCAATAAAGATGCTGAGATTTTCTATAACGAGCTAAGCTGGCTGTGCGTGAACCAATACGGGGCATTCAATTCGCCCGTATGGTTTAACGCCGGTCTTTTCGACGTCTATGACGTTGCCGGCGGTAAACATAATTTCCACTGGGACGACCAGCGGCAAAAAGCTGTTGCCTGTGAAAACAGCTATGAACATCCGCAGGTCTCAGCATGTTTTATCCAGTCGGTTAAGGACTCAATGGAAGACATAATGCGACTGGCGGCAAGCGAGGCAATGCTGTTCAAGCACGGTTCTGGAACCGGCACGGACCTTTCAACGCTGCGAAGCAGTAAAGAGAAACTCTCCGGCGGAGGCAAACCATCCGGGCCTTTGAGTTTTATGAGGGTCTATGACCAGGTGGCGGCGGTAATCAAGTCGGGCGGGAAAACCCGCAGGGCGGCAAAAATGCAGTCGCTGAAAATAGACCATCCTGATATTAAGGAGTTTATTACCTGCAAAACCGAAGAGGAGAAAAAGGCATGGGCGCTTATCGAGGCCGGCTATACCGGCGACTACAGCAACGAAGCGTACAGCTGTGTGATGTTTCAGAACTCTAATCTTTCCGTGCGCATAACCGACGAGTTTATGCAGGCGGTGGAAAAAGACGCCAAGTGGACTACCCATGCCGTAACAACGGGCGAGAAAATGCAGGAGTATTCAGCTCGCGAGCTGATGGAGTTGATTGCCGAGGGCACAAGGATTTGCGGCGACCCCGGCCTGCAGTACCACAGTACAATCAACCGCTGGCATACCTGCCCGAACTCCGGGCCGATTAACGCTTCAAACCCCTGCAGTGAGTATATGTTCATCGATGATTCCGCCTGTAATCTGGCTTCGCTGAACCTTATGAAATTTCGCAAAGAGGATGGTTCTTTCGATGTTGCCAGATTTAAGAAAGCGATTCGGCTGTTCATTATTGCTCAGGAAATTCTGGTTGATAACGGAAGCTATCCGGACGAATCAATTACCATAAACAGCCATCTGTTCCGCCCGCTCGGTCTGGGCTATGCCAATCTCGGCTGTCTTGTTATGAGTTTGGCGCTTCCTTACGACTCCGACCAGGCAAGGGCGATGGCAGAGTCAATCAGCGCTATAATGACCGGAACTGCCTATACGGTAAGTGCGGAAATGGCCTCAATAAAAGGAGCTTTCGATGAGTTCGGCAAGAATACCGATGCGATGTTGAAGGTTATAAGTATGCACCGTCAGTATGCTTACGACATTCCCGAAGCGCACTGTCCGGGCTATATGCGCAACGCAGCCAAGGATGCCTGGGACGCGGCCTTCGATGCCGGCTCCAAAGTCGGCTTTCGTAATGCCCAGGTTACCGTCCTTGCGCCGACGGGAACAATCGGGTTTATGATGGATTGTGATACTACCGGCATTGAGCCGGATATCGCACTGGTTAAATACAAATTGCTGGCCGGCGGCGGAATGCTCAAACTTGTTAATAAAACTGTGCCAATGGCTCTCGAACGGCTCGGCTACAGTGCCGAGGACATCAAATCAATCTGCAATTACATAGATAAAAATGAGACTATCGAAGGGGCGGAAAAACTTAACCCGGACCATTTGCCGGTCTTTGACTGTGCTTTCAAGCCGCGTTCAGGGAAAAGGTGCATTCATTATATGGCGCATCTGAAAATGATGGCTGCGGTTCAGCCGTTTATATCCGGCGCCATCAGCAAAACCATAAATATGCCAAAGGAAAGTACAACCGAAGAGATCGCCACCGCCTATATGGAGGGTTGGAAGCTGGGGTTAAAGGCGGTGGCAATCTATCGCGACGGCTCCAAAAAGCTCCAGCCCGTCTCTACCAAAAAACATGAGGAAGCCAAGGGAAAAGCCGTGTCTGAAGCGCCCAGTCAGGCCAGGCCATTCAGACACCGACTGCCGGACACCCGCCAGAGCATAACGCATAAATTTTCCGTCGCAGGGCACGAAGGTTATCTGACGGTGGGGCTGTATGAGGATGGTCAGCCGGGTGAGCTGTTTATTACTATGGCCAAGGAGGGCAGCACAGTCGGCGGCCTTATGGATGTTATAGGCACCTGCACTTCAATGGCACTGCAGTATGGCGTGCCTTTAATCACGCTGGTGGACAAATTCCGGCACGCCCGGTTTGAACCTTCGGGAATGACATCGAACAGGGACATACCCTTTGCGAAGAGTATAATCGATTATATTTTCTGCTGGCTGGGCTGTCAGTTCATACCCGGCTATGCCGAGAGAAACACCCCTGACAGGTCATCGGCGCCAAGGACGAATAAAAATACGACGACCGCCAGGCAGTTAGTTGAAAAGACCAAAGACTTAGCGGAAAAAATTGCCGAAGCAAAAGCCGGTACAAAAATTAAGTCAAAGCGCAAAGATGAAGAATCTTCATCTGCTAAGCAGGTGGCTAAGCAGCCCTCTGTGTCCCCGATAGGCAAATTTGCCGGCCTGGCAAGTCGAATCGGGGCTTTGGTGGGTCCAGCCGTTGCTAAGACAGCCGGGCCGTTGCAGTCTGAGGGGAAGGTTTTAGAGCAGTTTAACGCCCAGTTTGAGCATTTCCAGGACGATGCCCCTGCCTGCGATGTTTGCGGAGCGATTACGGTTCGCAACGGAAGCTGCTACAAATGCTTCAACTGCGGCAACTCGATGGGCTGCTCGTGAGAGCTGACTGATTATTTATCTTCTGTTCTGGCGTTCTGGTGAGCGGCTGGAAGAGTCGTTGTCAGAAAATCTGGGGGGGGGGCTCAAATTTTTATACCCCAAAAATAGTTTGACAGTTCTGCCAAACTCGCTAAACTATTGGTTTTTCGCAATGTACGGGAGTTTTCTATGAAGAGCTTTATAGCAAAGAAAGAACAAACCGAACATAAATGGCTGCTTGTCGATGCCGACGGGCTTATTTTAGGCAGAATGGCTGCAAAAATTGCTCCTATACTAATGGGGAAAACCAAGCCGATATATACCCCGCATGTCGATACGGGCGATTATGTGATTGTAGTAAACGCTGATAAAATAAGAGTTACCGGCAAAAAGGCGCAGACGAAGCAGTACGATTATTACACCCATTACCCCGGTGGACGCAAGGTAGTCAGCTTCGCCGATATGATGGCGAAAAAGCCGGAAAAGGTAATTGAATTAGCGGTAAGACGGATGCTGCCTAAAAATAAACTCGGCAGAAAAATGCTGAAAAAGTTGAAGGTTTATCGTGGGGACCAGCACGAACATCAGGCCCAAAAACCTGAAAAGATAGAACTGAGTTGATTGACGAATTTCGAAATACGAGGGACAAGTTTTTATGGCAGAGACCAAAATCGATAATCCTACCGCCAACCCGGCCGCAGAGGACAAGGCACAAGTGCCGCAACCGTCAGAAAAACCGGCTAAGAAAGGGCCCGATAAGGGCGGCTTCTACTGGGGTACCGGAAGGAGAAAAAGTTCTGTCGCACGTGTGCGAATTAAACCAGGCGACGGTAAACTGATTATCAACAAAAAAGAACTCAATGATTATTTCGTCAGGGAGCAGGACAGAAAAGCGGTGACGGCTCCTCTAAAGACAGTTGACGCAGAAAAAGCATTTGATATTTTTATCAATGTCAAAGGCGGCGGAATCACGGGACAAGCCGGTGCTGCGCTTTTGGGAATTGCCAGGGCATTGAGAAAGTATGACGAAAACTATCTCCAGCCGTTGCGGGACGGCGGCCATCTTACCCGTGACAGCAGAATGGTCGAAAGAAAAAAGCCCGGCCAAAAAGGAGCAAGGAAAAAATTCCAGTTCTCGAAACGATAATAATAGCGTATAGCGTTTAGCGGATAGTATTAGCCCCACGTTCTACGTTGGATTCTTTATACAGTGCGAGATGCGAATATGATACGCGTTGCCATAATCGGGGCAAGCGGATACACCGGTGCCGAATCGATACGGATAATCCTGCGGCACAGCGAAGCGGAGTTGGTTTGTCTAACTGCGCTGCCGGCTGAATGTGGGGCGGTAGAGGATGTTTTTGGCCAGTTTAAGGGCCGATGCAGTCTCCAAATCGAGCCGGTCGATTTGGGTAAGCTGGCTGGTATAGCCGATGTAGCTCTCTGCTGTCTGCCGCATAAAATATCAATGGAGTTTGTGCCGAAACTTTTAAACGCAGGGCTGAAGGTTATCGATTTCAGTGCGGATTATCGGCTAAAAGACCCCTGTGTTTACGAGAAATTCTACGATGTAAAGCATACCGATACAGCTAATCTTTCGCAGGCGGTGTTCGGGTTGCCGGAATTGTTCCGCAAACAGATAAAGGGAGCTGAGCTTGTCGCCAATCCCGGCTGTTTCCCTACCGGGGCCTTGTTAGCCATCGCACCGCTACTTAAAGAGGGGCTTATCGAGACAGACTCGATTATCGTCAATGCGGTAACCGGCGCAAGCGGAGCAGGAAAAAATCCTTCTGATAAATTTCATTTTCCCAATATGAATGAAAACCTCTTCGCTTATGGCATCGGCTCACATCGCCATACCCCGGAAATGGAGCAAATCGCTGCTGAAATTGCCGGCACTGACGCTCGGATACTGTTCCAGCCCCACGCAGGACCTTTTGACAGGGGGATTGGCTCGACTGTATATTGTCAGCCGAAGGGAAAAATCAACAGCAAGCAACTATCACAGCTGTATAACGATTTCTACGCTAACGAGCCTTTTGTGCAGATGTGCGATGGCGCCCCTAACGTTAAAGACGTGGCCGGCACTAACTATTGCCACATCTTTGTAACCTGCGTGAAAGGCAGGATCGTGAGCTTCTCGGCAATTGACAATCTGGTGAAGGGCGCTTCCGGCCAGGCGGTTCAGAATATGAATATCATTTTCGGCCTCGAAGAGACCCTCGGCCTTAGATAGTATTGTATAACACCCTATGTGTTTCGCATCGCAGAACAAACCTATCCTAAATACAGGATACATCAATAACTTAAGGAATTGTTATGAAAAACGATACTATAACCAGCCCGAAAGGGTTTTTGGCGGCGGGGGTGGCTTGCGGAATAAAAAAATCGGGCAAATCTGATTTGGCACTGCTTGTCTGTCCAGCCGACGCAAAGGCGGCAGCTGTCTTTACAACCAATAAAATCGTATCAGCAGCAGTAACCGTCAGTAAGCGGCACATAAAAAGTCCGGCTATCACCGCCGTAGTTGTCAATTCCGGCAACGCTAATGCCTGCACAGGCCAAAAAGGACTCAAAAACGCAATAACAATGTGCACTAAAACAGCGGATAGCGTAGAGCGGATAGTGGATAGAAAAAAACTATACGCTATACGCTATACGCCAAACGCTAATAATGTTCTCGTTGCTTCTACCGGTATTATTGGCGAGCAATTACCAATCAGTAAAATCGTAAAAGGCATTTCAAAGGCGGCGGAGAAACTTTCAGCTTCCGCCTCGGCGGGTCTGGATTTTGCAAAAGCGATAATGACAACCGATACCAGGCCAAAACAGGCCGTCCGCCTGCTCGAAATATCCGGCGCCAAAATTACAATAGCAGGCGCGGTTAAAGGAGCTGGTATGATTGCCCCGAATATGGCAACGACTCTTCTGTTTATTACTACCGATATAGCTATAAGCAAGCCGTTGTTAGCTAAGGCATTGAAGGCCGCTATCGGCAATTCGCTGAACAAGCTGACCGTTGACGGCCATCAAAGCACTAACGATACTGCAATAATCCTCGCCTCCGGCCTGGCGGGAAATCGCCCAATAGTAAGCCGGTGTCCACGGTACAAAAAATTCACCGATGCGTTAGCGGATTTATGTGATGATTTAGTAAAACAAATGGCGATGGACGCTGAAGGGGCAACACGGATGTTCAAAGTTGTCGTCAAAGGCGCTGCTACAAAAGCCGATGCGATGAAGGCGGCAAGAGCAATAGCTGATTACCCGTTAGTCAAATGCGCAGTGAACGGAGCCGATCCCAACTGGGGCAGAATTATCTGTGCGGCCGGTTCGGCCGGCGTCAAATTAAATCCAAATAAGCTGTCCTGCAAAATAGGGTCTATCACCGTATTCAAGAACGGCAGCCCAAAAAAATTCGATGCAAAAAAGGCGAGCAAGGTAGTCTCACAAAAAGAGCACACAATAACGGTGGATTTGGGTATAGGAGATATTAGCGATTTCTGCTACGGCTGCGATTTAAGCGCCGAATATGTAACGATTAACGCTGACTACCACACATAAAAACTAAAAACTTAAAGTTAAAAGTGTGAAACCACAGTATAAAATTCAAAACTATCCGTCTTTAATTTCGAGCTTTAAGTTTTTCGCTTTCTCCAATAAAACACTTGAAAAACTTTCTGTTTTGGTTAAACTGCGGGCGATTTGTCTCTGTTGTGTACCCAGGGAAATTACAGTTAAATCTAAGGGAGTAGAAAAATGAGATTTTTTAGTAGTTCTGTTGCATTTTTGGTTTCTTTCTTTGCCTTCACGTCAACGGGCTTTGCATCGCAAGCCGGCGAAGCAGCCGCTGCGACCAACATCCCGCCGGCGTGGTGGATTGCTCCACTGGCCCCGGTGATTGCTCTGGTCATCGCCTATATCTTCTACAGAAAAGTGATGGCCGCCCCCGAAGGCAATGAGAAAATGATTACTATTGCCGGTCATGTCCGCGAAGGCGCCTATGCCTATCTGTTCAGTCAGTACAAGGTTGTGGCTTTCGTTTTTATGATTTTGTTCATTGTTTTTGCGGCTCTGGCATATTGCGGCGTACAAAACCCGTTTATGCCGGTGGCCTTTTTAACAGCCGGCTTCTTTAGTGCCCTTTGCGGATTTCTGGGGATGAAGACGGCGACCAACGCCTCAGCCCGAACTGCTCAAGGTGCCAGTGAGAGCTTGAACAAGGGACTGCAGGTCGCCTTCCGCTCCGGAGCTGTAATGGGACTTGTGGTTGTTGCATTCGGCCTTCTCAATATCACAGTCTGGTACCTGATTCTTGACAAACTGGTCTATACGGCTGAACATATGAGACAGGGCCTTGAATTTCTCGGCCTGACGCTGGTGCCCAAGGGGATGCTTGCCAGCACCAAACTCGGCGAGATTACCGCCACGATGGTCACCTTTGGTATGGGGGCCTCCACACAGGCGTTGTTCGCCCGTGTTGGCGGCGGCATTTACACCAAGGCCGCTGATGTCGGCGCCGACCTGGTCGGCAAAGTCGAAGCTGGTATCCCGGAGGATGACCCACGAAACCCGGCAACAATAGCTGACAACGTCGGAGATAACGTCGGCGATGTCGCCGGTATGGGCGCCGATTTGTTCGAGAGCTACTGCAACTCGATATTTGCAACCACAGCGCTTGGGGCCGTCCTGTCAGTCAGCGTATTGGCGGATAAGGGAATGGACCCGTTGAAGGTTGTCCTGGCGCCGATGCTCGTTGCCGGCATAGGTATTATTCTTTCTATCATTGGAATCTTTCTCGTTCGCTGCAGGGAAAATGCGACACAAAAGAATCTGTTGCGTGCTCTGCTTGCAGGGACTCTGAGCAGTTCGGTATTGATTATCATTGCCGTGGCGATAATGGCCGGCTATGACTGGATTAGCTGGGGCATTTTCGGCTCGGTCGTTTCCGGTCTGGTCGCAGGTGTGCTTATCGGCCAGTTCACGGAATACTATACTTCTGATGAGTATTCGCCAACGCGTGAGTTGGCCGGTCAGGCCGAGATGGGGGCTGCAACAATGATTATAAATGGTTTTGCGACCGGTATGTATTCATCCGCCCTGCCGGTCGTTACCATTGTGGCCTGTATTCTTTGTGCCTTTGGCTTTGCCGGCGGCTTCAGCAATATGGCTCTGGGCCTTTACGGTATTGGTTTTGCCGCTGTCGGCATGCTGGCAACACTCGGTATTACGCTTGCCACCGACGCTTACGGCCCAATTGCCGACAACGCAGGCGGCAACGCTGAGATGGCAGGTCTCGGCGAAGAAGTCAGAAAAAGAACCGACGCCCTCGATTCCCTCGGCAATACAACCGCCGCAACGGGAAAGGGCTTTGCAATCGGCTCAGCCGCTTTGACAGCTATGGCACTGCTGGCTGCACTAATCGGTACGATTCGTGTCTGGGTAGCTCAGCTTGCCTCAGAAAGTGCTGACGGCTTTTATACTGTTGGCAAGGTTTCT
>CAJVYK010000087.1 GCA_913009865.1 uncultured bacterium | reverse complement strand
GACCACCGTGATGCAGCCGGCCTCCTGAAAAATTACCGCCAGAACCGGCGTGAGCATCGCAAGACTGCCCAAAACCAGCCCGACTGCGTTATAAATGATGGAAAAGAAAATGTTTAACTTGATGCGGCGAAGCACTTTTTTCGACATCCATATAAAATCCGCCACCCGGCAGAGATCGTCATTCATCAGCGCAACGTCTGCGGTTTCAATGGCCACATCCGTACCGGCGGCCCCCATAGCAATGCCTACATCAGCCAAAGCCAGTGCCGGAGCATCATTAATGCCGTCACCAATCATACCGACAAGCCGTCCCTGCTTTTGAAGCTCTTCGACATATTGCAGTTTCTGTTCCGGAAGAAGCTCGGCCCGGAAACTGTCAACACCGATTTCCTCCGCTACAGCTTTGGCTACCCTGTGATTGTCTCCGGTGAGCATTATGGTATTTTTAATACCCATAGCTTTCAGTAATGCGATGGCGTCAGGGGTTTGAGAGCGAATCTCATCAGCAATAGCAATCAAACCGACCGGCTTGTTATCGCTTGCCACAAGAATGGCGGTTCTGCCCCGCCCTGCCTGCTGCGAAACCGCTCGCTCGATATCCGGCGTAATGGAGATACCACTGCTTGCCAGAAACCGCTCTTTGCCGACCAGGATTTTCCCGCTATTCCAGACGGCGGTAACACCCATCCCAACTTCGATATTGAACTCGTCAGGGTCGGGAATCTCAAGACCACGCTCTTTTGCAAGGGCTATAACTGACCGTGCTAATGGATGTTCAGAATACTTCTCGGCTATCGCAGCCAAACGCAGAACCTCATTTTCTGACATATCATTAAAAGTTACTATTCCAACCACCTTCGGCTTTCCAAGTGTAAATGTCCCCGTCTTGTCAACCAGAAGCGTATCGAGCTTGCCGGCCAGCTCAAGGAACATCCCCCCTTTGACAAGCACCGCATGGCGAGCCATATTGGATATGCCGGCAGTTACAGCCGTTGGGGTGGCGATGGCAAAGGCACAGGGACAGGCAACCAGCAAAATGGATACCGCTACTTTTATATCGCCTGATGTAAGAAAGCCAACCAGCGCAAGCACTATAACCGAGGGCAGAAACCATGTGGTAAAGCGGTCGGCAAGATTCTGGATAGGAGCTTTGGTTCCCTGGGCATGCTCGACAAGATGAACAATTTTGGCCAGAGTGGTGTCGTCACCGGTCCTGGTAGTGCGAATCTCCAGCCGGCCGGTCTCGTTCAAGGTGCCGCTGAAAACCTCGCTTGTCTTGAACTTCTCAACCGGCATTGACTCGCCTGTGATGGGAGCCTGATTGACTGTGCTGGCCCCGGCAATTACGACACCATCAACAGGAATACGGCCTCCAGGCCTGATAATCACTACATCTCCGAGCTGAACCTGGCCGACTGGTATGGTAACTTCCTGCTCATCCCGCCGAACAGTCGCCATCGCAGGAGCAAGGTCCAGCAGGCCCCTGATGCTCCTGCGGGTTTTATCGAGGGTATAGGACTCCAGTGCACCTGCCACCGCCATAATGAATACGATGATTGCAGCCGCCCGGAACTCGCCAACCGCAACGGTGGCAATAAGGGCAACAGTAACAAAAACATTGACCGTTATTTTACGGTTATAAATATCTTTGAAACCGGTAATGAAGCGCAGATAGCCACCGCCAAAGACAGCCAAAAGAGCTAACCCGGAATTTAGAAAGTACGGACCAAGCCCCCAATATGCCAGCGCCCAGCTTACTAAAGTCAGAATACCAACAATACAGGGAACAATGCTGAGCACCGCTATATCCCTGTATTCGGCGATCCTTTCATTTTCCTTTTTTCTCATAGCATACATCCCCTGTAGAGCCGGAAAAGACCGTTCCGCAATCATATCCAGCTTCAGCAGCCGTTAAACTGTATTTCTTCTCAGCTATCCGATTTTTCTGCGTTCTTCTTCTCTGCGGCTCTCTTGTCATCTTCATTTGCAGTACCGCCGCAGGTTTCGCCGGAACCGCAGCACCCGCCGGTTTTAGCCAGAGATTCACGAAACGCTGACAACAGCCCTTTTTTCTTTTTCTTTTCGTTTTTCATCTTACTTATCTCCAATCATACTCGACAAAAATTCATCCATCCGGCCGGCAGCACCTTGTCTTACCATTTTGCCGACCGCAACAGCCTGTTGGATTTCTTTCTCTTCAATTTCCATCTCCATTGCTTTGTCGATATGGTACTTTATACATGGTCGGCAGTTTGCAGAAACCGAAGCACCAATAGCAATAAGCTCTTTAACCCTTGAACTAATCATTTTGAGACCTCTTTACTCGTTAAAACGTCAGGCATCCCTTCTATAAAAAACTTTATTTCATCACGCACCCTTCGAAATACCGCCATAATCTCCTCTTCACTGCCGGATGCAAAGTAAGGGTCGTCAAATGCCCTGTGAATAACCTCGGCTTTACCGCCAAACACCGGACATTGCTGCCTGGCATTGTCACATAGAGTTATCACGTAATCGAAATCAATGTCTCTTAGTTCATCGATGTGCTTGGAACTCTGTTGTGAAATATCAACCCCCGCCTCGGCCATAGCGCTTGCCGCCCTGCCGCTAACGCCAATAGGACGGATTCCCGCTGAGAATGCCGCGATGACATCGCCCTTGAGAGCTTTAGCCCAGCCCTCGGCCATCTGGCTGCGGCAGGAATTGCCCGTACACAAAAAAAGCACCTTTATCTTTTCTTCATTTTCAGGCATAATCGCTCCGGATCATCTTTCAAAATTTTTCCCAATAACTTTTTATCCTCTTTTATTCCGGCATCTTTGGCCAACGACTTCTGCAGCCAATGCAGTACGGTCTGAACAGCTTTATTCTTGCCGTCTCCAGCCAAATTGTAATAGACCCATCGGCCCTTTTTATTCGACTCAATGAGATTGGCCTGTCTGAGAATATACAAATGTTTTGAAACTGTCGACGGCGCCAAACCCAGCAACTCGATTATCTGACAGACACAAAGCTTCTCCCTCCCCGCCAGAGCCATCACGATACGAACCCTGCTCTCATCTGCCAATGCCTTCAAAATATTCGTAATATCCTTTATATAGTTATTTTTATACTTCGCCATATAACGAATTATAGCAGATGGTTTTCCTACTTCAATATATTTTTTAGATTTTTTACAAAATTTTACAAAAAAGGATAGACCCTGATTGCCGCTTATGGCATCGAGGCCTGTATTTTGCCTCACGCTTCAGTAATACCAATTAGATTGTTGTAATGCGACTTACCAATCACTCATACTCCTGGATACAGCAAAAACCGTATTCCCGCTCCTTCGACTTCGCTCAGCACAAATTCGCTCAGGACAAGTTCAGCGGAAATGACAGTATTCTGCAACCGCCGTTTCAGGTTTTGTTAGAGCGCTGAATTTCTACGCCCTCACGTTCGTAAGATTTGCCGCAACAGCTTGCCTGTCCGCCTTTGGCGGATAACTTCATCTGCGGGTTTCACCCGTAGGATTGCGGCGGAACACAAAATACCGGATACGAATTTCCTATCGGTGAAGACACATTGTAAACAGTTCACAATCCCCACACTCAGTACGACGCCGGCCGGTACAGCTCTCCAGAATTCCAATTCTGCTCAATGCAAAATCATACTTTACAGGATCGGCTGGTTCAATCTTGGCAAAACTTTCCGTTATTTCCACCGCTGCTGATAAAGAAACCGTTTTCCGGCTGTAAAATTCCAAAATCCTGCACAGCCGGCTCATATGTACATCTATCGGCACAATCAATTTGGCTTTATCAATCGATTTCCATAATCCCGTATCGACATCGTCATCACGAACCATCCAGCGCAGGAAAAGATTCAATCTCTTACAGGCGCTGCCGCCCGCCGGCCTGACAAGTAGATAGCTCAGTCCCTTCCTAATACAGCCGTTGGTGTTTTTAACATGCATATCCAGAAGCGAATCGCAGAATTTGCTCAATGCGGGAATGATGTTCTTATCATGCGGGTTATAGCCCTGAACAAAAAACTCTTCAAGGCCGCCGAATTTGCCGAGAACGCCGCGTAACAATTCCAGCAAATCGGATATATCGTCACCGGCGGTAAAGCGATGCTTGAAACTCTTTAGCTTACCTCTCTTGTCATTATCAAAGTTTCGGACGAATTCAAAAGGACTGTCGCCCATACGTCCTAACAGGTCGGTCAGACTTTTCTGGATATGCAGAACTCGGCCGTAAGCAAGCATAGCGGCCAAAAGTGCGGCAATTTCCATATCCGACGGGGCGGAATATCGATATAGAAATTGCATCGGGTCCGGCTTTATCAAATCCCGATGATTGTACCTGGCATACAGTCTTTCCAGCACATCCTTTATTTGAGCTGTTCGTTTACTCACCATAGACTGTTGATTTGAGATGAGGATATGAGCTATTTTTGGGACACAATCTCAATTGCCGTCAGGGAATGCGGCTCAAAGGTAAATTCAAAGGGACTGCTTTTTATCTCGAATTTTTTGTGCACCACCTTTACATTATCAGGGTTATCTTCGTTGGTGGCCCCCACGCCAGGCCCGTTTAGAACCCAGGCGTCAGCCGGCCCTGCCGGTACAAAGCCCTTTAAATCAATGGATGAGGTTATGCTCTCGTCAGTATTTTTGTTTATTACCATCAGATAAACCTTACCGCCGTCCCGGCTCTTGCTGGCGTTGACGGACAAAAAGGGAACGTCCATACTTTTCATATTCGCCATAAGATCTTTTATATTGCCTTCGTACTCTATAAGTTTTACATCATCTATCCGGTAGGAATCGGACCGGGTATCGACATCTATCAGCACATCCCCGAAATGTTTGTTGTATAACTGGTACGGATAGTAATTCGGCCGTTTTATATACTTTATGGGTTTGGAATAATCGTGCTTCATATAAGCAAACTTGTCCCCAGCCGCTTTTATCATTCCCCAGTAGCTGTTGGAGAACTGCCAGTAATTGGCCATAAGAATATTGTATTCCGGCTTCATAAAAATCCTCAGCATCTCAGCATTAACAAGGGCAGCCGTTAAGCTGTGCCGATATGGCGGATTGTTCAATCCTGTAAATCCGCCGTTGTATTCGGTAATGGCCATGGGTATATCACGGCCGGCATTCTTTTTTAAGACTTTTAGAAACTCAGGGTAACGATTTTCATCTCTAAGGACGGGTGATGCCATGCTTACCCGAAAAATATCTTTAGGGGCCATTTTCTTGACTTTCTCTCTGTCCACCCTGGGCGAAGGATAAGTGTGCTGAATACCAAAATCCACTTTATCCTTTACGATGCCCATGACAGTCTTGTTCCAGGAAGAACTCCAGAATAAAACAGCGCCTATTTCAATAGAAGGGTCCACTTTCTTCATTGCTTCGTAGTATTTCAGATACCTTCTGGCATATTGTCCCGGCGTAATTCTTTTTATCTTTGGCGGATGGCTGCCCCAGGTCTCGTTGCCGACTTCAAAATACTTCACATTGTATGGTGCGGGATGGCCATTCTTGGCGCGCCGCCCCGCCCAGTCTGTACCGCCGTTAGGGTTACTTCCGTCGTTGGGGGCATTTAGATACTCCACCAGGTCGGCGGCATCGTTGGCATCGCCGGTATAATAACTTACCGTCATAACTACCTCTGCGCCTATCTGTTCGGCGGTCTTCATAAACTCGTCTAAGCCATACAAGAAATGTTCTCTTTCCGGCCCTATAGTCTTTTTCCAGTCGTAAAGATGTGTTCCGCATCCGCCGGGGAAACGGGCTATGGAAAGCCCCGTTTCTTTGGCTAAGTCTATAACTTCTTTAACCGATTCTTTCCGCTTCGGTTCCCACATACCCACACCATAATCCATAACAGAATAACGGTATTCACTCAGTTCCTCTTTGGGCCTCTTAAAATTTTGATAAGTTACCGGGTCGTAGCCCAGAAGATTGTTCCCGAATACCAGCTTGTTTATCGGCCCCAGCTCTTTGTCATAATAAACAGTAATAACATTGTCCTCGGCAAATGCCCGACCCATTACAGACAGACAGCCCAGCAAAACCAAATTTAACAGCCACCAGTTTATTCTCTTAAATATTCCCATAATCCATTCTCCTTTTTCAATATTTATGGCCATTGTCAGCTAACAACCACGCAGGTGTGGATGTGGAACTGCGGCACACGGAAAGACAGGATCCCATCTTCCAGTTTCCATTTAAGCTCTCGCTTCTCCGGCATCTGGACGACCTGTTGAGGTCGGCCTGCCACTTTTAATTTCACCGAAACATCGTGAATAACCGGAATGTTTTCCACCACCGCCCATCGTGGTCCGTCAAGGGTTTTTGCAATGTAATAGAAAAGCAGATGCAGAACCAGCGCCGAATCCTGCCTGAACAGTGAAACTTCTACGGAGGCATCCGCTTGTACTTCCAGCAGCTTGTCAGCCGTAACCAAATCCACGAGATTGCGGACAAGATACTTGGTCTGGGGACGATTCTTCTTCCAGTAGGAGCGGAAGATGCTTCCACTGATGTAGGCGGCCTTACCTTTACCAAACTGGTTTACAGTTACGGCGGGGTATCCTGAATCTTCGCCCGCAGGAGCAAACGAACCCACATTAAAACGGCCCGGCATCTCTTTGCGGTAGGCACGGTGGACAAGGTTGGCTAACGTCCGGGCCGAGGTCGGCTTGACATACAGAAGCCGGCCGTCTATGTGCATCGGCAAAGTGCCAATATCAGCGGCGACAGCCCCATCGGTTATCTTAAAGTAAGCGTAAGTATCAGGATAATCCTGCTGATACTTTACGCCAAAGACATCGGCCAGGCCAAAGTCCTTACGCTGTTTGCCAGTCTCGGTGCTCAGAGAGGTAGAACCGCTGGCAACCAACCCTCCGCCTTCCTTGACAAAGCTTCTGACGGCCTTAATTACCTTATCGCTCAGGCAGGTCTGCTCCGGTATAATGAGTGTTTTGTAGTCGCCGAGCCGGCGCAGCAGTGTATCTTCGTTAATGATATTGAAGTGCATACTGCTCTCCACCAGGGCTTTATGTGCCGCCAGGGTAAGCGAGAGGTCGTTGTCGTTGTTATTCATAGTAGCCGCCGAGTGCAGAATGGCAATGTAGGGCACCGGCTTTGCCTTGAGGCAGAACTGTTCACGCTGCTTGATAAACCCATAGACCTCGCCTATGCTGTTGTAGAACTGCTCCTCGAATCTGCCGTCAGGGTAGAGCTGGTCGCCGACGCAGCAGACGGTTCCATTAGCAATCATAGCGGCGGCTTCATACTTTAGCGTAGCGACGGGCTTTAGATCCCAGTCGCTCCATCCATGCTGGAACCGATTGGGCAGCAGATGAAAAGGCTTGTCCAGGGTTACCATGTATCGGCCGAAATAGCTGATGTCAAAATGTTTGCCGGTGAACATCTTAACTTCCTTGGCGAGGAAATCTACGTAATCCGGCGGGTCAGAAGGATAGTGGGTGCCGCAGAATGTATTGTTGATGGTTATGGGCAGGCCGGGCTTGATTTCGTGAATGGTGTCGCAACATTTTTTCCTGAAGTCATTAAAGATTTCCCGCCGCCACAGGGTGCACTTGAGTCCGAGCGGTGATTTTCTGTTCTGGGGAATCTTTTCGCCGAACCGTTTTTTGAATTTGGCCTGGCAGTAAGGACAATAGCACCACTTCTCTTCAATGCCGTGACCAATCGGGTCAAGAAAGATTCCGTCTATGTCGTATTGTTCCAGCAGTTCGGTCAGTTCCGGCAGCACGCACTCGGTCAGGTAGGGACTGTTGACGCACAATGGGGTCATTGTCCAGGTGATATAAGGTCTGCCGCTGGCTTTGACGGCCCGCCAGTCGGGATGAGCCCTGGCAATGCGATCATCGTAGAGGATCTGAAAGGTGGATATCAGCTTGATGTCGTTACGGCGACACATTTCTATGACTTCCTTCAGCAAATTCCTTTTCAGATAGGGCTGTTTGACACCGACCTTGGTGTCATAATAGCAGTAGCCGTACATAGTTCTGCTGGTAAAATAGATGGCCTGAATATGAGCACGTTTGAGCATAGCGCCGGCGAATTCAGGGTCAAAATTGGCGGCTATGTCCGGTATCTTGGGCGAGGTGTTAAAATCCCAATATACATTGCGAAACGTTTCTGCAATCCAGTTCGAGTTTTTGCCCTGGGCTTTTTCGCTCAGCGGTCTCCGGCTGGATTTGGCCAGCACATACCGGGGCGCAATTGTAAATGCCGCAGTAGCCGCAGCTACGCCGCCCATAAAATCACGCCGCGAAATTTTCCCTTCCTGCATAGCTGTATCCTTTCCATCTTTTTACTTGATAGGGCTGTGCGCCCGACGACAAAACAGATGTTTGTAGTTGCTCTAATCTAACACGCATCGCCGCTGATTGTCAAATCCTATTTAGAGCCTATCCGAATAACCCACTCTATTACGGCCGGCTGCAAAGTCCGATGCCTGCGTTGTCGAGTCAAAATCGTCCTCAACGTAGCTTTGGCTACGCCTGCGGCGATTTTGCCCCTGCCGTCTTGGCCTCGAACTTTTCGCTCGGCCTCATAACGACCCGGTTATTCGG
>CAJVYK010000086.1 GCA_913009865.1 uncultured bacterium | reverse complement strand
GCAAATTTCAAAATTGGTGATGTTCAAATCGGCCTGGATGCGCCTTTGTTTGTGATGGCCGGCCCCTGCGTTATTGAAAGCAAAACCACCACTCTGGATATTGCCAACAGACTTGTCGAAATCGGCCGGAGGACCGAAGTGCCGGTAATTTTCAAGGCCAGTTTCGACAAAGCCAATCGCTCCAGCATATCCAGCTTTCGCGGCCCCGGTTTGGAAGAAGGTTTAGAGATTCTTGCCGCGGTTCGTAACCAGACTAATTTACCTGTTATGACCGATGTGCACGAGCCGGCTCAGGCCGCTGCCGTCAGCGAAGTTGTTGATTGCCTCCAGGTGCCGGCTTTTCTGTGCAGGCAGACCGACCTGCTTGTTGCCTGCGGGCGAACGGGAAAGCCCGTAAATGTAAAGAAGGGTCAGTTTCTCTCGCCCGCTGAGATGGAAAATGTGGTCGAGAAGATTCGAGGGTGCGGAAATAGCCAAATAATCCTCACCGAGCGGGGCACATTTTTCGGCTACAATCGGCTGGTCAACGATATGACAGCCATCGAGACTATGAAAAAGTTAGGCGTCCCGGTTATCTTCGATGCCACGCACAGCACCCAACAGCCCGGCGGCCTCGGTGAGCAAAGCGCAGGCCGGCCGGAATTCGCTCCGATACTTGCAAAGGCAGCGGTTGCCGCCGGCGCCAATGGGCTTTTTATTGAAGTACATACTGAACCGGAAAAAGCAAAATCGGATGCCGCCTGCATTATGCCCATAGACTGGCTCGAAGATTTGCTGAAAGTTTGCGGGCAGATTTACAAGATAACCCGCAGATGAAGCCGGATTATACTGATTTATATACTCGATACTTCTGTTTATATGCTAAGCAATGGTTCTTCAATAAGGGCGGGAAAAAATAATGGGGCAGATAGTCGTCCTTGACCAGAATATGATTAATATGATTGCCGCCGGCGAGGTAATTGAACGCCCTGCCAGTGTGGTCAAGGAACTGATGGAAAACAGCATCGATGCAGGAGCGACCAAAATAACAGTTTCCATCGAAGACGGAGGCCGCAAACTAATATCGGTCGCTGATAACGGCTGTGGTATGGACGGCGAAGATTTAGCCCTGGCATTTGAACCACACGCTACCAGTAAAATCAAAACCGGCAAGGACCTGCAGCATATATCGACCCTCGGTTTCAGAGGCGAAGCATTAGCAAGCATTACCTCGGTGGCACAGGTCAGGGCTGTGAGCAGAACGAAGGACTCGGCTGGAGCCAACTGTATTGAGATTGATTGTGGAAACAAAGGCAACCTCAGCCCGTGCAGCGCAGACTACGG
Source organism: uncultured bacterium (assembly GCA_913009865.1). Lineage (GTDB taxonomy): Bacteria > Planctomycetota > Phycisphaerae > Sedimentisphaerales > Anaerobacaceae > CAJVYK01. The sequence continues at coordinate 7,423 of CAJVYK010000086.1, read as the reverse complement.
CACAACAATCCAGGTCAGAGACCTTTTTTACAAACTACCTGCGAGACGCAAATTCCTCAAAACAACCAATACCGAAATGAGCCATATTACTGAACACTTCACACGCATTGCACTTTCCAATACTAATCTGGATATGACGCTGATACACAACGGCAGAGAGCTTTACCGCCTGACCGGAGGGCAGGTTCTTAGTCAGCGCATAGCCGATTTGTTCTCACCTGAATTTGGCGAAAATCTGGTTGAAACCGAGAACAGCGAAAAAGGCCTGCACATTTTCGCTTTGTTGGGCAGACCTTGTATTTCAAGAGCAAATAACAAACTTCAATACGTATTTCTTAACGGCCGATTCATACGCGACAAATTCATTTCGCACGCAATCAAAGAAGCATACCGCGGCAGTTTAGAGCCGAACAAATTTCCTGTCATCTTTTTGTTTATTCGAATGCCCTGTGAAGATGTGGACGTAAATGTCCATCCCACGAAGATTGAGGTGCGTTTTTACAATGCCAATTTGATTCATTCCCAGATTCTCGGATGCCTGCGGGAAAAACTCTTAGGTACAAATCTTGAGACGCAGGCAAAACTGCCGCCGGCCAAAATAGCGTATAGCGGACAGCGTACAGCGGATAGAACAGAAAAACCATACACAATAGGCAATAGGCAATACGAGATACGAAATTCGATGGCTGAATTTTTCAAAAAGCACAGACCCATTCAAACACAGCGGCAACTCGGCTTTCGCACAAAGATAACGGATACGCTTAAAGAAACGGATAGCGCAGAACAAACAGAAAAAGAAAAGCTAAACGCCATTCAAATACACGACAGCTTTATAGTCGCAGAAACTGACGATGGCTTTATCATTATCGACCAGCATGCACTTCACGAACGCATGATATATGAAGATTTGCACAGGCGGCTGCAAAAAGACAAGCTCGAATCACAAAAATTACTGTACCCGGAAAGCTTTGAGCTAACCGACACCCAGGCCGATGCAGTTAAAAATAATACCGAACTGATTGAAAAATTGGGTATCGAGCTTGCCCCGTTTGGTCCCGGCACTTACGCTATCCAGGCCTTTCCCATCCTGCTGGCAAAGGCGAAACCGCTCGATTTTGTTCGGGATTTAATCGATTTACTCGACTGTAAAGGCCCTGCACTTGCCCCGGAAAGATTGCTTGACGAGGTTTTGAATATGGCTGCATGCAAGGCGGCCATCAAGGCCGGCCAAAAGCTAAGTAACAGCGAAATAGAACAACTGCTTGCAGACAGAGAAACTGTGGAACAGGCAAGTCGTTGTCCGCACGGCAGACCCACCACGATAAGATTCTCTAAAGCCGAGCTGGAAAAGCAATTTAAGCGAACCTGATTATGAAAAGATTATGGATACTGCCAATAATTGCTTTTATCCTGGCAATACTGTTCGTTGTTCCCTTAATCCGTCATAATCGACATAAGGTTCCCGAGCCAAATCCCGCTGACTCTCAAAACAAACCCGCAAGGATTGTTTCACTTGCCCCTAACCTTACTGAAATTCTTTTTGCATTAGGCCTTGATGAGAAAATCGTTGCGGTTTCCAATGGCAGTGATTACCCTCCCGAGGCGGCCAATAAGAAGAAGATAGGGACATTCTGGCAGCCGGATACCGAGGCCATCATAGCATCTCAGCCGGATTTGGTGATTACGCTGGCCTTTACCCAGCAAAAATCCGCTGCAGATAGTTTAAATCGGCTCGGCTACCAGGTTTTGACACTGAAGATAGAAAAAATTGAAGAGCTCCTGACAGCAATTCAAAAAATCGGCGCCGCTACAGGAAAGCAGCCGGAGGCTGAAGAGTTGATTGTCGAGATTAAAAATCGCATCTTCGCCGACCGGCAACGAGCGGCGAGCAACGAGCGACGAATAAAGGTTTTGTGGGCAGTTCAGGCCGAGCCTTTACTCGTGGCCGGTAGAAATACCTTTGTAAACGAATTGATAAAGCTGGCCGGCGGAGAAAACGCTATCGGCCCTACCATTGCCCAATACCCGCAGATAGGTACTGAAGAGATTCTGACCTGCGGCGCCGAAGTTATAATCCAGTCGGCAATGGGAACAGCCGGTATGTCCGGGCAGCAACAGGCAGCGGAAACCTTTTGGAGCAAATTCGCAAATTTGCCCGCCGTCAGGAATAACAGGATTTACGTCGTCGAGTCGGATACCATTTTAAGATTAGGGCCGAGATTACCTCAGGGCTTGGAAAAAATCGCCCGTTGTCTTCGCCCGAATAGAAACGTCGAATAATGAACAGTGAGCAATAATCAATTCTGAGTTAATGGTTAAAATTCTAACACCAAAAAAACTGGTACTTAAAATTATTATCTGCTTAGCGGTGCTGGCCGTGGTGATGTGCTTATGCGCTATGACAGGGAGAATACGCCCGGCGGAGGGACCACGAAAGATTTCGTTAGAGAAGGTTTTCGCCGGGCCGGGCCAGGAACCGGGCGAAAACATCGATTACGAAATCTTCGTCGGTGTTAGATTACCGCGAGTGATTTTAGCTGCATTAGTGGGAGCGGCTTTGGCTTGTGCCGGCGTTGTATTGCAGGCGATTTTACGAAATCCACTCGCCGACCCATATATTCTCGGGATATCCAGCGGTGCAGGATTAGGGGTAATTGCTGCGGTTTTATCCGGAGTAACCTGGAGTTTCTGGGCTGGTTCACCGATGGCTGTTTTTGCATTTACCGGGGCGAGTTTAACCGTATGGCTGGTCTGGTACATCGGCCGTTTCACGGGGAAATCTCAAATAACCAGTTTGCTGCTGGCAGGCGTCGTAGTTAATGCTTTTTTTTCAGCGGTGATAATGTTTTTGACCTCAATTGCTAACAGTGAGCAGTTGCGTTCGACAATATACTGGCTGATGGGCAACATAACGGAAAAAGACTGGCTGGTATTGTGGGTCAGTACATGCTGCATTTTAGGTGGCATAATCGGCTTATTTAGTCTTTGCCACAAGTTGAACGTCCTGACCTTCGGCGAAGATGACGCAAAGGCTCTTGGCGTTAAGACGAGCAAAACCAGAGTAGCCGCTTTCGGTTTTGCAGCTTTCATAACCGCTATCGCGGTTAGTCTAAGCGGGCTTATCGGGTTTGTGGGCCTTATCGTCCCTCACGGAGTTCGTCTGGTATTCGGGCCTGACCATCGTCAACTGCTGCCTTTAAGTGCGATAATCGGAAGCATATTTCTGGTTATCGCCGATACGCTCGCCCGTACAATTGTCGCCCCTGCCCAACTGCCGGTAGGTGTGATTACAGCTATTGCCGGCGGACCGTTTTTCCTGGTTCTGCTGGCAAAATATAGTAGAAAAGTTAGCTGGCTGAAATGAACGGTATTATAAAAATTGAAAATTTAAGTTTCGGCTACACGCCGGAAGAAACGATTTTAAAAGCTCTCAGCTTTGAGGTAATGCAGGGTGAGTTTGTCGGCATAGCAGGCCCGAACGGGGCGGGCAAAACAACGCTGCTGAATCTGCTTTGCGGCCTGTTAACTCCCAAAGCCGGTTCCATAGAAATCGACGCAGCTCCTGTAGAATCGTATTCGGTCCGTGACCTTGCACAAAAAGTCGCTGTCGTTCGCCAGGAGTTTGTGCCGGTATTCGACTTTACGGTGCGGGAGATGGTATCGATGGCAAGGACACCGTATTTGGGTACATTTGGCTTTGAAAGTAAAGCCGACAGGGAATTTGTAAACGATGCGCTTGAAATAACCGATACAGCCCGGTTCGCATCTCGGCCGCTTGCACAGTTAAGCGGTGGTGAGCGTCAGCGGGTTTTTATTGCAAGAGCGCTTGCGCAGAACACGGATGTTTTGCTCCTGGACGAACCGACAAACTTTCTGGATTTGAAATATCAGGTAGGTATATACGACCTGCTCAAAACCGCGCAACTTGAAAAAGGTAAAACAATCGTAGCCATAACACACGACATTAACCTCACAATCCAGTATGCAGACCATGTTCTGCTTCTTGGAGGCAACAGCGGTTATCAGTATGGCTATGCCAAGGATGTTTTCTCACTGGAACGAATCGAGAAAGTGTTTGGCGTCAGGGCATTTGCAGGCAAAGTTGGGGGAGAAAAATTTTTCCTTCCTTTAGGCAAATTTGCAAAAGACAGCAGGCAAATAACAGGCAAATCGGCCGGTGGTCAACAGGAATAACTGCGGCAGCTTGCTATGATAACTGCTTATTTTTTATGAAGTTAGCGTTGCCGAAGCAAATTAGCTTGAACAATTTGATTCTGCTGGCTATACTTCCAGGTTTTGATGCCGCCATTTGGGTAAAACAAGTATTATACACAGTATACTTCAATTATGTTATAATACTGTTTTTCATAGATGCACAGAAAAAGGTTTAGTAGTAAGAAAGGTAGAAAAAGAAGTGGCACAGAAACGCAAAAAGGTTTCCAGTAAAAGAGCGAGCTCCACTCGGACAAAGAAAAATCCATTAGCTGCCATCGACACTGAGCGTTTCAAACAAATACTGTTGGAAAAACGCAAAGAGATAGTCGGCAATGTAAATGAAATGGAAGACGAGGCTCTCAAGAAGTCCCGGCTGGATGCAACCGGAGATTTGTCAAGTATGCCGATTCATATGGCCGACATTGGAACCGACAACTACGAGCAGGAATTCGCTTTGGGCCTGATGGACAGCGAAAGGAAACTGCTGAAGGAAATCGACGATGCACTGCAGCGCATCGAGCAGGGAACTTACGGCATTTGCGAAGCCACTGACAAGCCAATAGCCAATGCCCGGCTCGAAGCCAAGCCCTGGGCCAGATACTGTGTTGAATATGCCCAAAAGCTGGAACAGGGTCTTGTAACAGAGCAGGAACAATCAATATCAGAGTCGCAGGAGTATAAAAGCCCAGATAAATCAGAGTAAGAACTTCTTATTAAGAGCTAAAGCCGGCTTTGACATGCCCCTGCCGGCAACAAGCGGGGACATGTCAATATACGAGAAAAGTCCGGATTAGCATATGGGTATGAAACACAGATGTCCAATCTGTCATAAGGTCATCAAGGAACACCGTCAAGAACCGTCCAGAGAAGTAAGATTCTTTCCTTTTTGCTCACGGCGGTGCAAGCTGATAGACCTGGGTGCCTGGCTGGATGCCGAGTACAAAGTAATTTCCGAGCCGTCCGAGGCCCCATCCGATGCTGACACCGACAAACAATGAATGACAAGACTTAAAAATATTATTAAATTTGTTGAAATCAACCGATAATAAGTTTATTCTTGCATTCGTTTCTTATGGGACTATGAATAATTGTAACCCTTTTGAAAGGAAGCAAAATGGGCAGCGAAAAAGACTCTTCTCGGCTTTTTGGGAATGTTTTATTTCCCAAAATATTCCAAACTTTCCGTATGGCTATTCAGCCGGGCAAATTAATAATCGCTTTTTCGGCACTGGCGATTATATGCCTGGCCGGCTGGATTATGGACTTTAGCAAGACAGTCGTTGCCACACCGGACGTACAAGCCACAACCACGGAACTGCAAATCTATATGGACAGCCCTGAGCAGTGCACAGCACGCCTTACGGCGGTACAGTCATACATCGAAAAGTACAAAGAAGCAGGTGATCGCAGAGGTGTATTTTCCACACTTTGGCGTTTTTCCGCTGCAAGATTTCACGGCGCACTAAATTCACTATTCACATTCAACCTCCCGGGTGTAGCCGCGAATATCGCTGATTGGTTTAACGCGGTGGGATGGGCGATTAGGTACCATTTTCTTTACTGCATCATATTCTTTACGATAGGACTTGCTGCGATTTCCGTTGCCGGCGGCAGCTTATGTCGAATTTCAGCGCTGCAATTTGCCCGTGGCGAAAAACCCGGCATAACTGAGGCGCTGCGCTTCAGCACAAAAAAATTCCTAAGCTTTTTCACTGCACCTTTAGCGCCGTCCGGTATAATTATCTTCATAGGCCTGTTCATATTCCTGCTGGGACTGATAGGCAACATTCCAAGGGTCGGTGAGCTGATAATGGGGGCACTCTTGCCGTTAGCTTTGATTGCAGGGGCACTGATAACGGTCATTTTAATAGGAACGGTTGCAGGATTCAACCTGATGTTTCCTGCCGTGGCTTATGACGGTTCAGACTGTTTTGATGCGATAAGTCGTTCCTTTAGTTATGTATATACAAAGCCGTGGCAAATGGGCTTTTATACCGCGATAGCTGTGGTCTATGGCGCAATTTGTTATACATTTGTTCGGTTTTTTGCCTCTTTGCTGCTCCTGGTTACTCACTGGTTTTTGCGGCTTGGTGTCTGGGTTGACAGCGGTAAAGGGATTAATAAGCTCACCGCTATCTGGCCTGAGCCAAGCTTTATGAACTTGCTTTCTCCGGGAGGTTCGGCAGCAGCCAACTGGTCGGAATCGTTTGCTTACCTTTTGGTGCATTTGCTTCTATTAGTCGTTGTCGGCTTAGTGGTTTCTTTCCTGATAAGTTTTTATTTTTCCGCCAACACCATAATCTATTCACTTATGCGCAACAGGGTTGACGATACTGCTCTGGATGATATTTACACACCCTTCGACAATGTCAAAGCCGAGCCCTGCACCAAAGCGGTACAGGGCGAACCGACCACCCTTAAAGAGAAGTCCGAGGAATCAGGAGTCTAAGCCGGAGTTGGGAACACAGGATGATATTTAGCCCCCTTTGTAGTTGGATATTGGACATTTCTTGTTGGATATTGAATATTTAAAAGTCGGTAATTTTAAGTTTTGCATTATCGATTTTATAAAACTGTAAACAAATAAATATCCAATATTCAATATCCAATGACGAAATTCTACGTGACGATAACTTCTTGACAGGCGCTTAAGTTGTTGTTAGAATTAAGTTTGTAAGTATTACGGGGGACAATTACGGCGGTAAGAGAATATGTCTGATTCAAACACAGAACACAGAACTCAGAATTCCACCTCTCCTCCCACACTGCTCAGGTTTCGCAGGCCTTTGATTATACTTGCCCATATAGTTATTTTTGCTGCTTCTTTAATGCTTTCCTTCCTGCTGGCAAACAATATGCAGTTCAAGCGCAGCTGGCTTGTAGAACAGTATCCTCTTTTATTGATATTCTTTATCATCATCAAGCTGGTAGTATTCGCCTCTTTCAATCAATATCGCGGCTGGTGGCGTTATGTCAGCATATCAGACCTTACCGGCATTACAGGCGCTTCAGTTTTGAGCACACTTATAATTGTGGTTCTATGGTACGCAGTAGTACTGAATGTCGGTCCCGTTCGCAGACATCTCCAGAACATAGCCGACACCGCCCAGGGCATATTTATACTCGATATGTTTGCCACGGTTTTGCTGTTAGCCGGCCTGCGAATGGTAATACGGCTATACTACGAGGAGTTCCGCACTGCCGAAGC
>CAJVYK010000085.1 GCA_913009865.1 uncultured bacterium | reverse complement strand
TTATTTATACTAACCAGATAGCCCAACTTACAGCAGGTGGTGTGGTGTTAAATGTTGGCAGTGCCGTAACCGGCCCCGAAGTTCTTCTAAAAGCCGTCTCTATGGCCGCCAATGCCGGCAAAGTCCCGAATAACATTTTAACCGCCGATTTTGACCTTCGCCCTTACAGCCCCGATGCAATGAGCGATGAATCTTTCAATGGCTATTATTTCCGTGACCAAAAGAGTATTGTCACGCGAATCCCCCCGGCCTTTGCCGGCCGAGGTTTTTACATTCAGGGCAATCAAAAGCAGACTATACCGCTGCTCTATAAAAAAATAATCGAGAATTTGTAGTTTCGGAGCGTTTCAAAAATGAATCAAACAATTAAAGATGCAATTGAACTGCATAAGAAGTTAATCGCCGAATTCGAAGCGACCGGAGTTGAAACTGTTATACAGGCCGCTGGGATTATCACCGATTGCTTCAGGCGGGGCGGCTGCGTATATCTTTGTGGTAATGGCGGCTCTGCAGCGGACTGTCAGCACATAGCGGGTGAGTTGATAGGCAGATTTCGCCGTCAGCGCAGGGCTTTACCCGCCGTTGCCCTTTCAACCGATACGTCGGTAATTACCTGCATTGGCAACGACTATAGCTTTGAGCAGATTTTTAGCCGTCAGGTAGAGGCGTTAGTAGAGGCCAATGACGTTTTGTGGGCGTTTTCGACCAGCGGCACTTCACCCAATATAGTGGCAGCCGCACAGTTGGCAAAAGCAAAAGGGGCGAAGATTATTGCTTTTACCGGCCGTCCGGGCAGCACGCTCGAACAAATCGCCGATTTATGTCTTTGCGTAGACACCCAATGGACGAGCGCCGCTCAGGAAGTTCATCAGCTTGCTTATCATATTATTTGTGACCTTATCGAGCAAAACTTCTGTAACGAGAGTGATATATGAAAATTGATAGAATTAAAGAAATCCTTGACGGGATAAAAAACGTAAAGATAGCTGTTTATGGTGATTTCTGTCTCGACGCCTATTGGCTGCTCGATCCTCACGGCTCGGAATGCTCTGCAGAAACCGGCCTTATGGCTCAGGCCGTCAGCAGGCATTACTATTCACTTGGCGGTGCATCAAACGTTGTCGCCAATCTCGCCGCTCTTGAGCCGGCAGCCATCCAGGTCATAGGTGTTGTTGGCGATGACATTTTCGGCAGAGAATTGACGCGCCAGCTTCACGAATTGGGTGTCGATACGACCTCTCTGGTGGTTCAAAAGGAAAATTTCGATACCGTAACCTTCGGCAAGCCGTATCTTGAGGGCAGTGAACAGCCGCGCATTGACTTCGGATTCTTCAACAAACGAACCGATGCCACCGACCAGGCCTTGTTAAGTAGTATCCGCACCGTTCTGGAAACCGCGGATGTACTGATATTTAACCAGCAGGTTCCCGGCTGCATCACAAACGAATCTTTCATAGACCATCTGAATTCTCTTTTTGACGAATTTCCTGACAAGATTGTCCTGCTTGATTCCAGGCATTACGGCCGCAGGTTCAGGAATATTTACCGCAAAACGAATGATTTGGAAGCGGCTCTGCTGAACAACGCTGATGTTAAACCGGACGATGTTCTTACCTTGGCCGATGTGAAAAAATACGCTCGAAGTCTTGCTCGGCAATCCGGCAAACCCGTATTTGTAACCAGAGGTCAGCGAGGCATTATAACCGTTGACTCCGACGGTGTTCACGATATCCCTGGTATTCAACTAATGAAGAAGCTCGATATAGTTGGTGCCGGTGACACGGTGACGAGCGCATTAGCTTTATGCCTCGGGGCGGGTTTACGGCCTGCTGAGGCGGCGAAGTTTGCCAACTTCGCTGCCGCCGTAACCGTTCAGAAATTGTTCCAGACCGGCACCGCCTCAGGCGCCGAAATCCTCGAAGTCGGTAAGGACCCCGACTACATCTACCAGCCGGAGCTGGCTTCTGACCGGCGCCGAGCCAGCTATTTTGACAATACTGAGATAGAGTTTTGCTACCCGTCAATACCGTTTGGCCGGATAAAACATGTTGTATTCGACCACGATGGAACCATAAGTACCCTCAGAGAGGGCTGGGAACAGATAATGGCTCCTGTGATGATTAAGGCCATTCTCGGTGATAAATACGAAACCGCTGACGAAACTCTTTACCACAAGGTGCGCACCCGTGTCGCCGATTGTATCGACAAATCCACCGGCATTCAGACAATTTTGCAGATGGAAGCTCTTGTCGAAATGGTCAGGGAGTTTGGCGTTGTTCCGCCTGATAAAATCCTCGATAAATTCGAGTACAAGGAGATTTACAATAACGCTCTTATGGAGGTGGTCAATCAGCGGATAGGAAAATTTAAGCGTGGCGAACTCGATATTAATGACTACACAGTCAAAGGCGCCTTAGCGTTCGTAAAAGAGCTGCGTCAGAAGGGTATAAAACTTTATCTGGCAAGCGGAACTGACCGTCAGGATGTAATCGACGAATCCGGGGCGCTTGGTTATGCGGAGCTTTTCGACGGCCGAATCTATGGTGCTCTGGGCGATGTCTCCAGGTATTCCAAGAAGATGGTCATCGAGAGAATAATGACGGAGAATAACCTGAAGGGTCATGAACTGGCTGTTTTTGGCGATGGTCCCGTTGAGATACGGGAATGCCGAAAGCGAGATGGTATTGCAGTCGGCATCGCGAGCGATGAAATTCGCAGGCACGGCCTGAATATCGAAAAACGCACACGCCTAATCAAAGCCGGTGCGCATATTATTGTCCCCGATTTCTCACAATACGATAAACTTGTCAAGTTATTGCTCCAGGCCTGAAAGTGCTTTAAATCCTTCAATTGTTGAATCCTCTGTTGCCCCGCTTTCTTGTGGCGGCTACAGTAGGATACCCTACGTGGTATTCTGCTTTCGCACAGCCGAACCTGGTGCCGGTGCGCCGGGGTTTTCGGGCCGACCATCAATCTGAAGTGCGAATACTATGGGGCCTATCTTGATAAGGTCGCCTGCCTGAATTGCCGTTTTATTTACTGGTTTGCCGTTAAGGATAGTGCCGTTACGTGAGCCGAGGTCACGAATTTCCAATACCCCGTTGTTGTAGTGCAGTTGACAGTGTCTTTTGGAAACCGACGCTAAGGGAATACGCAAGTCGCAGTCGTGACGCCGCCCGATTATCGTAACACTGCTCGGCAAAGGGAAATCCTTCTGCGAACCGTTCTTTTTGAGTAGAACCAAATTTACATTCATCCTGCCTCCCTGTAAATTTAAGTTTCGCCACAGCTGTATTATATAAGTAGAAGTGGTATATGGCAACAGATAAATCAGATGATAAATGGTATTGACAGAATTAATCTATAGAGTTAAAATTGTATAACTTTACGCCGACTCGAAAGTTATAAATGATTTTTCTTGTATAGCAGGATACCGGATGGATTATGGCAAAAGTAACATTGTCCGATGAGCAAAACCTTGAAATAATGCGGCACAGTTGTGCCCACATAATGGCCGAAGCTATATGCAGTATTTGGCCGGACGCAAAGCTGGTCTACGGCCCACCTGTCGAAGACGGATTTTACTATGACATTGACCTTGACGAGCCGATTCGCCCTGCTGATTTCGAGCGCATAGAAGAGAAGATGCGTGAAATCATCAAAGCCGACAAACCATTTATTCGAAGTGAAATGCCCCGAAGCGATGCCCTGGCAAAATTAGCCGGCGACAAATATAAAACCGACAATATAAAGCGTGCTGACAGCGATGTTATCAGTTTCTATTCCAATGGGGATGACTTCGAGGATTTGTGCCGGGGACCGCATTTGCCAACCACCGGCAAAGTCGGCAGCTTTAAGATTATGTCCGTAGCCGGCGCTTATTGGCACGGCGACCCCACGCAAAAAATGCTCCAGCGGGTCTATGGCACCGCCTGGCCAACCCCCAAAGACCTTGACGACTACCTGCACAGATTGGAAGAAGCAAAAAAGCGTGACCACAGGTTATTAGGCAGGCAGTTGGATTTATTTAGTTTTAATGAGTCCGGGCCGGGTTTTGCATTCATTCACCCCAGGGGAATGATTATCTGGAACGCCGTTGTGGACTTCTGGCGAAGTGTTCACGATAAATACGGCTATCAGCAAGTCCAAACTCCTGTCATTCTCAACGAACAGCTTTGGCACAGGAGCGGCCATTGGGACAATTACAAGGAGAATATGTATTTTACAACTGTTGACGGAGTCGGTTACGCAATAAAGCCAATGAATTGTCCTGGCCTCTGTCTGGTTTATAAAACCCGCCAGCACTCGTATCGCGAATTTCCGATACGAATTGCCGAACTCGGCGTAGTTCATCGACACGAAGCCAGCGGCGTTATGCACGGGCTGTTCAGGGTAAGGCAATTCACCCAGGATGACGCTCATATTTTCTGCACCCCTGAGCAGATAGAGTCTGAAATAATAGGTGTCATTGAGCTTACCTTTGAGATATATAAGGCCTTTGGGTTCGAGGATTTCCATATCGAGCTTTCGACCAGGCCCCAAAAACACATAGGTTCGGATGAGATTTGGGAAACGGCCACAAATGCCCTTGAAAACGCTCTGAAGCACAAAGGAATTGAATACAAAATCAATGAGGGTGATGGTGCATTTTACGGTCCTAAAATAGATTTTCATATAAAAGACTGCCTGAAAAGGTCCTGGCAGTTAGGCACAATCCAACTGGATTTTTCTATGCCGGCTCGTTTCGGCCTGGTCTATACCGGCAAGGACAACACTGAAAAAACGCCGGTTATGATTCACAGGGCGGTTTTGGGTTCTTTTGAGCGATTTATCGGCATTCTTATCGAGCACTATGGCGGCGGTTTTCCTTTATGGCTTGCCCCTGAGCAGGCAAGAATCCTTCCTATCAGCCAGAAGAGCAATGATTATGCCCTGATGGTTCAGGAGACGCTCAGGGACGCCCAATTGCGGGTCGGTTGCGATTTGTCGAATGAAAAAATAGGCGCTAAAATTGCCAGAGCCCATAGCGAGAGGTTACCCTATATGTTGGTAGTTGGACCGAAAGAAGCTCAGTTCAATACTGTCAACGTAAGAATTCGGGGAGATAAAAAAACCAAAACAGTGGAGATTGACGAGTTTTTGAGAACAGCAAAGCACAAAATTGCCGATAAAAAAGTAGATTTAGCGTTCTGATTCGTATATCGTATTGCATATACTACGAACTACGAACTACGAACTATGAACTATGAACTATGAACTCAATTTAGAAAGGTAAGGTGATGCATAATCAGTAAACGAGGTTTAAGGGTAAATGGAGCAATTCGCGCCGAAGTAGTTCGGTTGGTTGACGAATCGAACGATCAAGTAGGAATTGTAGAGAGATATGTGGCGATGGGCAAAGCCCGCGAAGCCGGCTTAGACCTTGTGGAGGTTTCACCTACGAGTTCCCCGCCGGTTTGCCGGATAATGGATTATGGAAAGTGGCTGTATGAGCAGAAACGCAAGGTTCGTGAGGGTCGTAAAAAAAGCCAACACCATACTGCAACGTTGAAGGAAATCCGGCTTCGTCCTGAAACCGACAAACACGACTTATCTATCAAGCTCGATCACGCCCGTGCTTTTCTGGCCAAAGGCCACAAGGTACAATTCACGATGTTCTTCAGGGGCCGTCAGATGTTGCACCAGGACAAGGGTTATAGAATACTTAACGAGATTGCCGAATCGATGGAAGATTTGGCCAAGGTCGAGCGGCCGAGCCGGATGGCTCACAGGCGTATGACATTATTACTTGTGCCCAAATAATTGATTATGGATGATTGATAATCGGGAAAAACATTGAAAATAATCAATAATCAATCGAAAATTGTATTGACCTGCTACTGCAAATAGCGTAGATTGCTGAGTTTATATTATTTCGATTGCTTTAGAAACTATCTCAAAAGTTTCACCCTGATCGAAGTAAAGGACATGAAAAGGCAGTTCTTGTTTTGAGATAGTTTTTTGGGCGCATCTTTTTGAAGGAATTTTAAGAATGCCGAAACAGAAGACCCATAAGGGCTTGAGCAAAAGAGTCAAAGTTACCGCTTCCGGCAAGGTCAAGTACAAGCACTCTTGTGGCAGCCATCTTATGAACACCAAGAACGCCAAGCGGCGGAGGCGAATAAGAAGTTCGGCTATTATAACCGGTGCGTTGGCTAAAACAGTCAGGGACCATCTCGGTAGGTAGCAGAAGTTGATAAAAGGAAATCTGATATGCCAAGAGTTAGAAAAGGCGCTGCAAGACATCAGGCGAAGAAGCGCATCTTCAAGGCGGTAAAGGGCTATCGCGGCCCCTCAGGTCGATTGTATCGCCAGGCCAAAGAAGCTACAGTGCGGGCGGCCGTCAATGCTCGAATCGGCCGCAAACTGCGAAAAAGGGATTTCCGGGGTCTGTGGATTATACGTTTAAGTGCGGCCTGTCGGCAGCGGGGCATAGGATACAGCCGGTTCATCAATGGCTGCAAAAAGGCCGACATCGCCCTGAACCGGAAAATGCTAAGCGAGATTGCCATAGCTGACCCAGCCGGCTTCGATGCGGTTGTTGAAGCTGCCAAAGCTGCAATCGCCTAAGCGAGAACACCCCCCCCGCGTGAAACGCTGGGCTGAATACTATCCGCTATCCGCTATACGCTATACGCTATACGCTAAAAATGCTTGAGCAGTTCGAAAAAATTGGCAAAGATGCCCTTGCAGATTTAAGAAAAGTCACCGACCTGGCGGCTCTGGAAGATTTCCGAATAAAGTACCTGGGCCGAAAGGGCCGAATCACCCAAATGCTCAGCCGGATAGGTCAGTTTCCACCTGAGCAGAAGCCTGCGGCAGGTCAACTGACAAACAAAATTAAAAAGGACGTTACCGCGGCGTTTGAACAGCTCAAAAAGAGTCTGCTGCAATCGCAGCAGGAAAAATCAAAAGAGTTTTTAGACGTTACTCTGCCTGGCATACCTCCCCACATCGGCAAGCCCCATGTTATTACCCAAACCACAAATGAACTACTGGAGATATTTGGCCGAATGGGTTTTGCCGTGGCCTATGGCCCTGAAGTTGAGGACGAGTGGCACAATTTCGTTGCGTTGAATATTGGTCCTGAGCATCCTGCAAGGGATCCCTCGGATAATTTCTACATCGACGACAACACCCTTCTGCGAAGCCAGACATCAACAATTCAGATTCGTATTATGGAGCGCACCAAACCACCCATTCGAATTGTTGCACCGGGTCGGGTCTATCGGCCTGATACCGTCGATGCGACACATATGTATATGTTCCATCAGCTCGAAGCCCTGGTCGTTGACGAGGGTATCAGTATGGTGGATATGAAAACCGCCATTGACCAATTCATCCACGCCTTTTTTGGCTCCGACACGAAATGGCGATTTCGGCCGAGCTTCTTTCCGTTCACCGAGCCAAGTGCCGAGGTCGATTTACTCTGGGTTGATAAGAGAGGGCAAGAAAGCTGGATAGAGATGGGTGGCTGCGGAATGGTTGACCCGAACGTTTTCGATGCGGTCGGGATAGACAGCGAGAAGTACACCGGCTGGGCTTTCGGTTTCGGCATAGAACGGCTTGCTATGCGGAAGTACGGCATTACGGACATTCGTTTGCTTTTTGAAAACGACCTTCGATTTCTGGAGCAGTTCTAAGCCCCCGCTATTATTTCGTCAAGGTTGACTTGAGGAGTGCGAAGCGAAGCAATCTATATTTAGCCCCGCAATTTATTGCGGGGTTTGTTTAGCCCCGCCACCTGTGGGCGGGGTTTTATTTAGCCTGCGGTTTTACCGCAGGTTTTGACTCACAAAATCGCAGTTGACAAACTACTGAGTTGTTAGAGGAATGAATGGGATCCAGCCGCAATTCCTGACATAATCCCGCCCCCAATATTCTGATTATCCGCCTTGACCTACCAAGGACCGTTTCATACAAACGTAATACAGAACCACCAGGAATCCTATCCAACAAAGAGCTATTAGCCCTGAAATGCTTACCGGACCAATCAAATCGATTAGGTTTTGCTTTAATACCATTTTAGAAATTATCCATCCCTGCATAAAAACTACCACTAAAACAATTATGAACCACGGCTTAGTTCGTGGAAAAGCTACAGCCATGCTAAGTGTTACCGGCATAAACAACAAATAAATATAAAAGTCGCCTATATCCATCCCGTAATAACTAAGTATTGCCCCTCCTCGGAAGCTAAATTCCGGCAGCGTTGTTTCCAGAAAAACTGATATGCCGGTTAAAGCCAAAACCAACAACCCCGCTGACAAAGTTATGACAATTGCCAATACCAGCGAGCTAAAATATTTATCAGTGCGTCCTGCCGGCAATAACATACTTCGGTAAGGTAGCATATCCGCACTAAGCACACCGAATACAGGAATGACAAATAGAAAATTGACTGGCCTTGCATCTGCTCTCCCTATAAACCCTAACGCCAACAGAAAAAAAGTTATCAGTGCCAACAAAGCTAAAACACCTTTCATCTGCCATGGCCAAAAATGTTTACCGAACACCATATAGAGATTTCCCCAAATATAGCTGCCCCTGCTCAAAAAATCATATTGATTCATTTTGTCCAAAAAGAACCTGTGGATTTTCTCAGACAATTTTGCCTTTGCCTCGGTTAGATTTCGGCTTTTTCTCGCTTCAAGATAAGCCTTAATGTCGTTGGCAAAATAGGAATAGATCTCTTCGCGCAATTCTCTGCCGGACGGATATCCGTAAGGACAACTTGCTCCTGCACCTAAAATAAAAACTGTTCTATCTTCAATCATTTTCTTACTCTCGTAACTCTTTATCCCTTAACAATTCCATACCTTTCGCACAAACCTCATAGTTTTGAGATCGGAAGAGCACACGTCTGAACTCCAGTC
>CAJVYK010000084.1 GCA_913009865.1 uncultured bacterium | reverse complement strand
CCCCTCCACGACGCTCTTCCGATCTCTGTCGGCGAATCCGACAGAATATCGGTTCGACAGCGCAAAAATGAAAACGAGTATCTAAAGAACCTTCTGACGATACGAACCACAAGGCCGGCCAAGCCCTGGACAAAGATTAAGGATATGTCCATCATTTTTACTCCTGACCGGCTGAACAAACAGGCGGGAAAAACGCTCGGCTCTATCTGGAGGCACACTTTCTATCCGTACAAAATTTATCTTCCGCTGCCGCATACCGATTTCAACCGGCTCAACACGGATATGCCGAACATAATCAACGTACCGGTCAACTTCCCCGCCTCCGAGACCAAGCGCATAGATACAGCCCTGGCCGTATGTGACGGCGAGTATATTGTCATCGTACCAAGCGGCTTTGACATAGAGGAAATGTGGATAGAGGACCCGCTTTACGCTCTGATTAACAATTCGGATGCCCGCGAAGGATTTGAGCTGGAAGGTTCAATGGATACGCTCTGGGCGGTGGTAGTAAAAAAAGAGGATTTAGTCTGTGCCAGAAAAAGCTATCCACATTTGTCAATTTGCGAATCTCTGAAAGCCGCCGGCATTGTAATAAGACAATTGCGTCCTGAAGAAATCCCCTTTCAGTTCGACCAGTTGCTTCAAGAGGCCCGGTCAGCGGAAAAAGACGGCAACTGGGCCCAGGCCGCCCGGCTATTCGAATATATTGCCGAACATCACCAGAACCAGCTATGGATGAAAACGTTGGCAGCGAAGGCTTTTTTCAAAGCCGGCGGCCACACCAGAGCAGCTAAACTCAGTTGCCAAGTCAACCGGCATCGGCCAACGGTGGATACGCTTCTGTTAGAAGCAAAGGTCAGCCGGGAAGAAAAGAATTTTAATTCAGCGATTGATTTACTCAAAAGAGCGGAACAAATACTCGAAGGAAGTGAATTACTATGGACATAACACAGGAAAATACTACTGAACAGCCCGATTTGACTCAGCACTACGAGGTTTTACAGGAACTCGGCGATTGTTACACCTCCGTCGGCAACTACGTACAGGCACAGCGCTGCTACGAAAAAGCGGCATCACTGGGACCTGATGAGCCGGGTCCATACGTTGGTCTTGGAGTAGTTGGACTGCAAAAAAATCTTCTTGACGATGCTGAAGTGGCCTTTAAGGTCGCCTGCCGGCTGGATGTTAATTGCGCCAAGGCCCATTGCGGACTGGCTATGGTCGCACAGGCAAAAGGCGATTACAAGCGGGCCTTTGAGATGTACTTAAAATGCCTTCAGTTGGATACCGACAACCTGACAGCTCTTTTGGGACTGTTTCAGGCCTCTTGCCAGATGGGCTCATTCGCAAAGGTCATTCACTATCTGCAGCTATATCTGGATATGCACCCGGCTGACATATCCGTTATGTTCTCTCTGGCAGCGCTATATATGAAAGATGGCCGGCTTGAGCGGTCCAAAAAAATCCTCCTGGACATTTTAACTTTAGACGCCGGCCATCAGGATGCAGCTAATCTTCTGGAGGAAGTTGAACATAATTTGGCTCAAACAAGACAAGGGAGCCGGGCGGGAGTTCAGGTTGGATGAGTATAGATGAACAGATACATCTGTTGGATAAGCTGCACGGGCTGTTGGAAAAGCAAATAGAGCTGGCCCGGCAGGGTAACATCAACAAGGTCGAGGTTTTAAGCAGGCAAGCCGGTTTTCTTGTGGGAAAAATCGCACAGACAGGGGTTCTTGAACTGCCCGAATTTAAAAATCAACAAGGGCAATTGCAAAAATTATACGAAGATTTATGTCTGGCCGTTACAGCTCAAAAGGCCGGAACTGTCGAACAGCTATGCCGGGTCCGCAAGGGCAAAAAGACCATAGAGGTTTATCGCAGTAATATTTGAGGAAGTATCAATGGTAAATACGGAAGCACAAGTTGAAGCAGCGGTGCGCTGCTCAATTATCCTGTCCGCCGGCAGCGATTCTTCGATGCTCAGTGCGTACCTGCAAAAGCTGAGCGAAAGGGGGCTGCCGGGCGACTATGAGCTGGTCGTTGTTAATGGCCGGGGATTGGAGATTGATGAAAAACGCCTGGCAGTGTCCCTGCCGCCGCTGAAGGTCTTAAGCCCCGGTGGATTTTTAAGTCAGGAGCAGTTATTCAACAAGGCGTCAATGGTAACGAGGGGCAAGTTTCTGCTATTTGTCAGCAGTTTTATCGAATTTGACAAGCACGTGCTGGAAGAATCCATCAACGACCTTGCAGCTTCAGGGGAGAAGATGAGCGTTTCTGCAAATAAAAATTTTATATTGGTGGAAAGATTTCATTATGCAAGCCAGGGCGGATTTGAGCATCTGTTGCAGGACAAAAAGATTGGCGCAGATAAAGGCAATTACGGAAGGGATGGCGGATGTGTTCAAATCAGCTCTACAATTTCGGCGGCGATTCAGGCGAGAAGAGTAAAGCCCTGGTCTGCGATTAACGGAGATAAAACCCTGCGACTGGATTACGACCTGGCTCAAGAGTCGATTGTATTTGATTTGGGAGCGTACGAAGGTCAGTGGGCAAGTGATATATTTGCTAAATATTGCTGCACTATTCACTGTTTTGAGCCGGTAAAAGCTTTCGCAGAGAATATTGAAACCCGCTTTGCTAAAAACGGGAAGATTTTTGCCCATCATTTTGGATTATCGAATGCCGATAAAAAAGTGAAAATATCTCATGATGCAACTGCCTCCTCGATATTTCGAGGGGAGGGAAAAGAAGAAATTTACCTTGTTAAAGCAATTGATTTTTTGTCCCGGCACAATATTAACAGAATTGATTTAATGAAAGTCAATATCGAAGGGGGTGAATATGATTTAGCCGGGCATTTGATTGAAACCGGTTTTGTAAAAAATATAGTGAACCTGCAGATTCAGTTTCATGATTTTGTTCCCAATGCCAAGGAGCGAATGAAAGAAATTCAAAAAAATTTGGAAAAGACACATAAACCGACCTATCAGTACGAGTTTGTATGGGAGAATTGGAAACTAAGATAACTCAAGCATAGCAATGGATTTACAATTAGCGGGGAAATATAGTGAAAAGAGTAAAAGAAAACAGCCTGCATACCGACAAGTTGTGCAGCGGCGGAATTGAGAGACATCGGTATAAAAAGATACTGTTCCTGACGGTGGGCTGTATAAACTACGACTGCGATATTAATTTCTACGAGCCGTTGAAGCAGATTTTTTCAAATGTAATCAACTATAATTACATTGAAAGAATCAAACAAATCGGGGCCGAATCGATGAATGCGGAAATCATCGAGACAGTAAGAAAAGAAAAGCCCGATTATGTTCTGCTCCATACCTACCAGGACCAGGTAGAGATGAAAACGCTGGAGACGATTGGTACATTGGGAACAAAAGTAATCGCCTGGTTCTCCGATGACCACTGGCGGTTCGAAGACTATTCGAGAATAGTAGCCGGGCACGTTTTTTGCTCGGTGACTACCGATAAGCATTCCGTTGAGAAGTATGCAAAATTGGGCCTTAATGTTATCAAGTCTCAGTGGGCGTCAAATCAGAACTATTACAAAAAAATCGACTCCAACTTTGCCTATAATGTCACTTTCATAGGCGGCGGTCATGGGAAACGGCTGGAAAATCTGCTTTATCTGAAAAACAGGGCTGTGCCGATTACTGCTTTTGGAAGAGGGTTCGGAAAATTCGTCGAATTCGACGATATGATAAAAATATTTAACGCCAGCAAAATCAATCTTAACTTTTGCGGCAGCTCACGAAATGACGGTATCAAACAGATAAAAGGCAGAGTTTTCGAAGTGCCGATGTGCGGCGGCTTTTTACTGACCGAATATGCCGACGGATTAGAAGAATATTACCAGATAGGTAAGGAAATAGAATGCTTCGAGAACATTGCCGAAGCGGTGGAAAAAATTTCGTATTATCTAAAGAATGATGATAAGCGAATGGAGATAGCGAATTGCGGTTATAACAGGGCGTTGAAAGAGCACACCTGGGTGAAAAGACTAAGTGCGATGTTCGATGAACTGGACGGAATGCAGTCAGAACAGCCGCAAATAGGTTGTACATTTTCACATCAGGAAAGAAAAACAAATGAACCGTCCGGAATATCTCATTCTGCCGGCGAGAGTCCTCGAAAACGAATCCTGCTTACGACCTCTGCCGCCCCGGCCCAGGCCCCATTTTCAACCAAAGAAAAAAGGCCGCCTATAGGCGTCGGTTTTTTGATTTCCGTGCTGCGTAACGCCGGCCACGAAGTATCTTTCATAGACAACTACTTACAGCCGACCAACTTTCTCGATACAGACTACCTTTGGAAAAACAAAATAGATTATGTCGGTATTTATGCGAATACAATTTGCTTTCGCGACACCCTCCGAATGCTGTACAAACTCGAACATTTGAGGCAAACACGCAAATGGGCCGGCAAGATAATCATAGGAGGCCCTCACACTACCGTAGCTGCAGATACCATTCCCGACTTTGTCGATTACGTTGTGCAGGGAGAAGGGGAACGTGCAATTCTCGATATTGCAGACGGCAAAGTTACCGAAAGAATTGTGAATTATCCCCGCATAGAAGATTTGGACGCATTACCAATGCCCGCCTGGGATTGTTTCGTCAATTTGCCCTATGACTGGAGCGTTAAGTTTTTTCAGGACAGCCCCATATTCACAATGAATACGAGTCGCGGCTGCCCATTTAGATGCACATTCTGCTCTGTCTGCTCTGTCTGGGGCAGGAAATATACATATTTCAGCGCTGAACGAATTGTCTCCGATATTGAACATCTTATTGAACATTACAAAGTTAAAGGAATCTATTTCCGAGAGGATAATTTTACCCTCAATAAGGGAAGATTGAGCAAATTTTGTAATCTGCTTATAGAGAAAGGGATAAAGATATCGTGGGCCTGCGAATCAAGGGTCTCCAACCTCAGCAGAGAGACGGTTGAATTGATGGCTCGTGCCGGCGCAAAGGGGTTCTATTTCGGCGTGGAAAGCGGCTCTCAAAGAATACTGGATTTATTACAGAAAGATATTACTGTCGAACAGATTAAAAATGCTTTTAAGTGGTGTCATGAATTTGGTGTAAAAGCAGCAGCGAGCGTAGTCGTTGGGGTCCCCGGTGAGACCGAGTCGGATATCAGGGAAACAGCGGAGCTGTTGAAGCAAATAGAGCCGGATGTGGTTTGGCCCAATGTATTTGTCGGCATACCTGACAGCAGCTTATATCGCTTTGTATTAGATAGCCGGCTGTACCAATATATCGATGACAGAGGCCTGGTTTACCTCCAGGGACACAATAACAGAGCTAAACATTATTACGGCGACGGTCTTAACGCATATATACCTGATAATGAAAAAAACAAGGATATGACTGACAAGCCCAAAATAAGTGTGCTAATGTCTGTTTATAACACCGAAAAATTCATCGAACAGGCGTTAAAAAGCATATACAGCCAGACATACCAGAATTTTGAGGTGATTATAGTTGACGATGCAAGCACAGACAGGACATCTGAGATACTCCTTAAAATGAAAGACTCAAGAACGTTTATCTACAGAAATTCTGAAAACATCGGCCTGACGAAATCTTTGAATATTGGCTTGAAGTTGTGCAGAGGCGAATACATTGCCCGAATGGATGCAGACGATATTTCTCATCCCCAGCGATTTGAAAGACAGGTAAAATTTTTAGATGAAAACCCGAACTGCACAGTTTTGGGATGCTGGTGTGCCAGGATAGATTCTAACGGCGAAATCTGCGGCGCCTATGACAGACGGCCAACAGAACCTGAAGGCATTAAAACAGGATTGTTAGCTGGAAATTGTGTTGCTCACGGAACGGCAATGCTGCGAAGAGCCTCTCTGGTGGAAATCGGAGGATATAATGAAAAATATACGTATTCCCAGGACTATGACCTGTGGCTGCGATTATCAGAAATCGTAGAAATACGAAACCTGGAAGAATACTTATACAAATTAAGATCCTGGCCGGGAACTATTTCTTTCGCAAAAGCTGAAACGCAAAATCAATATGCCGAGCTTGCATTGCAGGAGGCACTTCATCGCAGGAATGGTGACAAGCCGGCGGCTGAGGCAAGTAATATCGAGTATTGTGGGCAGCAGTCAAATTCGATACCGAAATTTTCCGTAATTATGGCTAATTACAATAACGCTAAGTACATTGCCGAGGCCATAGAATCCGTATTGAATCAAACGTTTAAGGACTGGGAACTAATCATTATTGAAGATTGCTCGACTGATAACTCCCTGGCGATAATCAATCGGTATCTCAATGATAAGCGTATAAGACTGATTCGGCATGAGCAGAATAGAGGCTACATCACTGCGTTAAAAAGCGGCGTCGCCAACGTACAGTCAGAGTATTTTGGTATCCTGGATAGTGATGACTGTCTTACGAAAGATGCTGTTGAGACAATGTACTCACATCACGTTGACTTTCCCGATGCCGGCCTTATATACTCACAGTTTATGTGCTGTCACGAAGATCTTACGCCAAGGCAAATTGGGTACGGCGCGAAAATACCGGCAGGCAAGAGTAATCTTGACGCGCATCTGGTAAGTGCTTTCAGGACTTTCAAGCTGACCGACTATCTGAAAACCTCCGGCTACGACGAGGACATACTATATGCCGAGGACAGGGATATCAGTTACAGAATGGAGGAAATAACGCAATTGAAGTTCGTGGATAAGTGCCTGTATCTCTACAGGGAACTGCCAAGCTCACAGAGCCACGATACCACCAAGACCTTTATCGGCAGACTAACCCGCGAGAAAGCAAGGATAAATGCTCTTATAAGAAGAACATTGGCCAAGGAACAGACAAATACGCTGGTTTCGGTGATTATGCCCGCCTACAACGCCGCCGAGTATATTACAGAGGCGATTGAAAGCGTTCTAACTCAAAGCTACAGAAATTTCGAGCTTGTCATCGTCAATGACGGCTCGACAGACAACACTAAAGACATCATCGCCGGCTTCAAAGACGAAAGAATCAAATACTCCTATCAGGAAAACTCCGGGCTTGCAACCACTCACAACGTGGGGATTAAAAAATCTAAAGGTGCTTTTTTAATCAAGCTTGATTGCGATGATATTATGACGCCTGATTTTATCGCCAGACACCTGGCCGAATTTGAAAAACGTCCGGAGACCGATTTGGTTTATTGTGACGACCACCTTATTGACGAGGACGGCAGGCCGATTCGGATAATTGAACGGCCCGAATACACAAACCGGAAACTGCTCATCAGGGACCTGTTCCGCTGCGGCTTTCCGGTCGTGCCGTTTAGAACCTGTATCAGAAGAAGCGTCTTCGACAAAATCGGTTTTTTTGACGAACAGTTAGCTATGGCCGAAGACTACGATATGATGCGGCGATTCGTAAAGAAGGGCCTGAAAATACATCACTTGAGGGCGGCGTTGTATCTGCGCCGAATGACCACCGACAGTCTTTCAAGAAATTTTACTGCCCGAAAGGCAAAATCTCATTTCGAGGTGGTTGAGCGGTTTGCCGACACGTTTGCGCCGGACGAGCTGTTTCCCGACGTCGCCTGGGAGAAGATAGCCCCCGAAAGAAGGCAATTGCATGCTAAATGCCTGGCCGCCGTAACTTGCCTTACAATAGGGCGGGCTTACGTAAAATCAAATGCGCCTATTTACGCCAAAACGGCTTTCGAGCAGGCCTGTTCAAAGCTAAGAGACTGTCTTAAAATGGACCCTGGAAACCAGCAGTTCCAGCAGTTGCTACAAGAATGTGAATTTGTCCGGGCCAAATACGCCGAGCCGGTACGGCAAGTTGTTTGTTAGCTAATAGATAAATAATTAAGCAAAAGCCGTCTTTAAACGATAATAGATTTGCGTAGAACCTGTGCATTAGCCGTATTTATTCAGTTTCGTATAAAAATGTGAAAACTTAGACAAAAAAGGCGGACAAAGATGTCAACTTTACGTTTTCCAGGCCTTTCCACAGGCATTGATACAAGCGCTCTTATCAGCCAGTTAATGGCTGCCCAGCGTCGTACACTTAATATGTACGAAGAACGAAAAAGTGTCTGGGACGAAAAAAAAGACGCTTTAAGCACGCTGGAAACCAAGCTCGATACTTTAAGAAGTTCTGTTCGAGTTCTCTCCGATGCCGATGAGCTTCGCGCCTTTTCAGCCGCTTCCAGCGATACGGACATATTGACTGCCGAAGCGTCCTATAACGCCTTTGAAGGCAATCACACAGTTGTAATCAATCAGTTAGCCAATGCCGAACGATGGGTGCACGCCGCCGGCAAGGAATATGCCGAGGATTACGTCGGCGCCGGCACCTTTATTTACTCATATAACCATCAGGAAACAAGCATAACGACCACTGCTACCACGACGCTGGAAGATTTGGTTGGCTCAATCAACAACGATGCGAACAATCCCGGCGTTACCGCCAGCTTACTGTACTACAACGATGCTTACCATTTGGTACTAAACGGCAATGACGCCGGCACAGATTATAAAATCTCAGTTAACGCAAGCAGCACCGAAATCTGGCAGGCCGACACTGCCTTTACAGTCAGCAGCGATAACGCTACGCTGAGTTCAAAGATTACAGACCTTGACCAGTTTGGAAGCGGCCCCCTCGAGGGTGGCGAAGTTATTGAAATAACCGGTACCGACCATAATGGAAATGCTATAACCCAGGTAAATCTCAGTATTACCAGTAATACCAAGCTAAGTCATCTTATTTCGGAAATCAATGACTCCTTCGATGGAACGGCCAAGGCGACTCTTGAGAATGGCAAAATTGTATTGACGGATAATACCGCAGGGGCAAGCAGTCTTTCGATTAGTTTGACCTACAACGCCAATGGCTCTGCAGCCACACTGACCCTGCCCACTATG
>CAJVYK010000083.1 GCA_913009865.1 uncultured bacterium | reverse complement strand
CTATGGCCTGGAAATCACAGAGCAGCGGCTGAAACAAATCGAGCAGGCCGAGGACTTTCTTAGACAATTGGGTTTGGTGGAATTCCGCGTTCGGCTCCACGCTCAGATAGCTCGAATCGAAGTCCATCTGAAAGACATAGAAAAAATTACAACAGAGCCGGCCCGCACCCAGATAGTCGAAAAGTTAAAATCGCTGGGCTTTAAGTTCGTAACCGTTGACCTGCAGGGCTTTCGCAGCGGCTCGCTGAACGAATTGCTAACAGAAGACCAGAAGCAAAAAAGCCTTTAATCCGCCTGAGCCTGTACACAGCTATCGGTCAGTTTGAAAAATCAAAAATCAAAGATACCTATACCTAAGGCACAGGTGGCATAAATTAAAAATCAAAATTGCGGAATCCCGACGAAGTCGGGATGGCTTTTTGATTGTTTTTTGGTTTACGGAACATATTAGTAAATAATCAGTTATAGCAATTTTGGGCCGTAAATCGGTCAGTTTAAGCACTTCAGTTCTTCCCGAATCAAACAGCCGTCACAGGGGCAGAACGCGCGAATGTTCTGTTCCGGCGTGGCAGGTGGTACTTCACAGCCCGGCATTAGAATAAATTTGTCTCCGCCTGCCTGAATACACTGTTTTGCCGCTTCTGCAACCGCTTGCGGATTACCCTGCAGCAGGACAGCCGTCGGGTCGAAATTGCCGCACAATGTAATTTCCGGCCCGACAAGTTCTCTCGCCTCGTCAAGAGGTACCATCCAGTCAACATCTATAATATCGGCGCCGCTTTTAGCCATATACTGAATGTTATTTTTTATATTACCGCAGATATGCAGTTTCACAGCAGCTCCGGCCTGGTGAATAGCTGCAATCAGTTTTTGATGCAGGCCAAGGACGTGTTCGGCGTACATATCCGGCCCAATCAAACTTGCCGCCGCATCGCCAATCCCAATCATATCCGCACCGGCCTTAATTTGGGCATCGGCAAAGGAAATTGCATTTTGAACTATTATCTTGCCGGCTTCGATAAACATTTCCGGCTTGTCCATCAGGTCCATCAGGGTATTTTCAAGCCCCCGCAAATCCGCATATTCAGCCAGCGGCCCTTCTATCCAGCCCAGTACGCTGTGAGTTTGCCCTACTTCAGCGGCTATTCTGGCTACACTTTCGACCCGCTGCTTCATTCGTTCTGCAGTTTCAATATCGAGCGGTTTGAGCAGCGAAATATCGTCCGGCGTCTTTATCAGCAAATCTTTGGGTTTTCCGACCCCATCTTCCGGATACTCGAATTCCATACCATAGGCAGACGCTTCCCGCCAGGGGTCGCTTATCACGCTTATCTGGTCCAGATTAAACGCCCTGGTAACCGCAAGCTGTGCCTCCGCCAGCACATCTGCATTCAGGTAGTAATCCCGATAGCTGCGCCCGATATAGCCAGCCGACCAGGCCATAAAAATAGGTGTAACCGCCGGCCTGTCGAAAGAATCACCCTTTAGAATCGCATAAATTCGTTCTTTTGCTGTCATAAATCACCTTAACAATTTTACGACCCGTGATTTGCGAATCACTATTGCTTTGCGTCATTGCGAGGCCTGAAAGGCCGCGACAATCTCAACCGTTAGATTTGAGATTGCTTCGCTCGCCCCTAAGGGGCAAGCTCGCAATGACAGTCCGTCAAATTACAAAACAGAGCACTATTTACTATTTCACGAATCCCGATTCCAGTTTCGGCAGTTCGCGTATCCAGATGTTACGAAAGCGGACGGGGTTTTCATGGTCCTGGAGTTTGATTGGCAGCTTGTCGGCGTGCGGCTGATATTTCGCACGTACCCGCCATACCGTTGTGCCCTCAATCTCGAAGTTATCCTGCACCAGCACACCGTTATACAGCACCGTGATGGTAGCCGGCTTTACGACTTTATCGCCCTTGAAGATTGGACGGCGGAAAATAATATCATAGCTCTGCCACTGTCCCGGCGGACGGCTGGGGTTGACCAGCGGCGGGCTTTGGCCATACACCGCTCCGGCCATACCGTCCGGGTAGGTCTTATTATTATACGAGTCGAGGACCTGAACTTCGTAATTGCTCATCAGGAATACGCCGCTGTTGCCGCGCTTCTGGCCCCTGCCGCTTATCTTCGTCGGCGAAGCCCACTCGACATGCAGTTGACAATCGCCGAACGACTGTTTTGTGCGAATATAGCCGGTACCCCTGACTGTCTCCATATACCCGTTTTCAACTTTCCACTTCGCCGGCCCGCCGTCTTTGTCGGAGACCCACTGCGAAAGGTTTTTGCCGTCGAAGAGCACTATCGCATCGGACGGCGGCTGACCGGGCTGTTGGCCGGGGGTAACTATCGGCGGCTGCGGACGTTTCACATCGTGCACAGCCCAGCGGTGCTTCTTGGCGGAACTGTTCACCGTACAGCCCGCTGTTGCGAGCAGCATTACGCAAATACCAAACACAATTGATTTTACTTTCATAATTGTCTCCTTGATTTGTGATTAACCAAAATTTTCCAAACAATCCCGTCTATCGGGAACTGCTGCTGTAAGAACGATACAGACTACCCGAATTCTGTAAAACCGTCAAGTCCGGTGGGCGTGAAGAGCCAGCGCCGCCGCCCCGATGATGCCGGAATCTTCACCAAGCGTCGCGAAGCATATCTCAACCGTCTCGGTCTTCAGGGACCAGATATATTCATTGAAGTAATCCTTTATTCGGCTCAACAGCAGCTCGCCGGACGCAATCATTCCGCCGGAAAAAACTATCCGCTTCGGCTCTGTGATATGCAGCATATTGACGCAAATGATTGCAAGTGCTTTAGCCGTCCCATCGGTTATCTGCCTGGCCAGCTCATCTCCGGCCGCCAGATGTTCGTAAACATCCTTACAGCTTATTTGGCCATCTTCATCGAGCAGTTTTTTCAAACTTGACGCTGTACCTGACCGGACGGCTTCGGTAGCCCTCGCAGCGGTTGAACTCGCTGAGGCATAAGCTTCGACACATCCTTTTTGACCGCAGCCGCACAGCCGTCCGTCCGGGTATATTATCGTATGGCCCAGCTCGGCGGCATTATCATCAGAGCCGTGCAGCAGCTCGCCATTGCTGACAATTCCGCCACCTATTCCTGTGCCGAGCGTGAAAAAGACCATATCTTCAACACCTTTACCGGCCCCGACAGTATATTCACCCCAGCAGGCGGTATTGGCGTCGTTTTCAAAAACAACGGGTTTGCCGAGCTGTTCGCTCAGCATCCGGCGTATGGGAACGTTCTTAAATTTCGGCAGGTTGGCGGCGTCTATTATAATACCTTCTTTGTATTTAGCCGGCCCCGGAGTTCCAATACCCGCCATACGAACGTCCCGCAGGCAAACAGAAGCATCAGCGAGAAGTTTTTCGACCGCCTGGGCCATTCTGTCAACGACAACCTCCGCCCCCATATCCGCTTTGGTAGCCACGGATGTTTTAGAGATAAGCTTCATATCAGAATCGAAGCAGCCGATTTTGATATTTGTTCCGCCCAGGTCAATACCTACAAAGATTTCACTCATTGTTTTCAATCCCATTATGCTCGATTATTGAATTACCAGTTTCAATCCGGATAGCCGTCGGGGTGCTCGTTATGCCACCGCCAGGCGGAGGAAACTATTTGTCCCAATTCGGTGAATTCGGTTTTCCAGCCGAGTTCTTTCTTCGCTTTTGCAGCATCGGATGTCAATACCGGCGCATCGCCCGGCCGACGGTCTGCGGCCACAACCTTAAAATCCTTACCACTGACCTGTTTAACCGTTTCAATTACTTCTTTGACCGAATAGCCCCTGCCGTTGCCCAGGTTATAGACCAACTCGCAGCTTGTATCCAACTTGTTCAACGCCAAAAGATGTGCCCTGCACAAATCCTCGATATGAATATAATCACGAATGCAGGTTCCGTCCGGCGTGGGATAATCTGTACCGTAGATTTTGATTTCACGGCGTTTTCCCATTGCCGCCTGGATAATCAGCGGAATCAGATGCGATTCGGGCCGATGGTCCTCGCCGAGTTGAGAGTTTACTGCCGCGCCGCAGGCATTGAAATATCTAAGCGCCGCATACCGCAGTTTGCCTGCCCTGCTTTGATAATGACACATTCTTTCAGCCGCCCATTTGGTTTGGCCGTACGGGTTAATCGGCTCTTTCGGACAATCCTCTGTAATCGGCACTTGTTTTGGCATACCATATACTGCTGCGGTACTGCTGAAAACAAACTTCTCCACGCCGACAGCTTCCATTGCCGAGAGCAGGACTTGCGTATTGGAAAGATTATTGCGGTAGTATTTAAGCGGCATTTGTACCGATTCGCCGACTTCGATGAGGGCGGCAAAGTGCATTACGCTATCGATTTTGTATTTTTTGAGTGTCTTTACGAGTAATTCGTAATCAGCCAAATCGCCCTGGACGAATTCGGCCTGCCCTGTACCGCTCTGGTGCAGGGCCTGTTGAACCGCTGATTTGTGGCCTGTGCTGAGATTGTCAAAAACCACCGGCTCAGAACCCTCAGCTGCCAACATTGCAACCATATTACTGCCGATATAACCTGCTCCGCCTGCAACTAATACTCTCATTTCTCGTATCTTGTGGCTCGTATTTTGCATTTCTTCTCTGCCTGGTCTCAGTCAAGTTGAGTAAATCCTAAGCACCAAGCTCTAAATCCTAAACAAATTCCAATGACCGAAATTTCTAAATCCAAAACAGTACTGTTTTGAACATTTGAATTTTGAGTTTTGAAATTGTTTAGTGTTTAGAAATTAGGATTTAGGGTTTTACCTCGTATTTTGCATTTCGTATCTCACTTCACTCTTCACTCTTTTTTCTATCCGCTTTAAGATTTCGGTTTCCAGCCGGCCGTCCTGTCCCAAATCGACCCAGGCCATACCTTTTTTCTGCTCAGGGTTAAGTTCGAACTTCTGCATTGATGGGCTGCTTGCTGAAAACATCCTGTATGCCTGTGAACTGCTGGCAACTTCGCGCTCGGGCAGGTTCAATCTCTGCGTTTTCACATTGCAGCGTATAGCGTATAGCGTATTATTAGCGTTTAGCGTAGAGCGTATATCGTTTAGTTTTTTACTATCCGCTGTCCGCTGTCCGCTGTCCGCTATTTTTCGGCTTATATCTAATTCTACAATTCTTCGAATACTGTGCAGATTTGCCTCGGCACGGTTGAAAGCTCCGATGCTATCGCTGCGCCAGAATTCGAAAATCTGAGCCCCCGGCAGCGGCCTGGTTCTTATAATTCCGGACTCTACATCGGCCTTGGCGATAGTAAAATACATTTCACTGAGAACTTCTTCAGCTATTTGCATTACCTGCCGCTTCTCTAAATTTACCACACAGATTTGCTTTCCTATGGAGTCCTCACGGACGACCGTCTGAAATTGCTGCTGCCCGGCACAGCCTGCTAACAGACAGGCAGCCCCACAGGCCAAAAACAATGATGATTTAACGGTATTCATTTTTGTCTTCAGTTTTTAATTTATGCCACAGGTGTTTTTGATTTTTCTCTGTGTTCTCTGTGCCCTCTGTGGCAGGTCCTTTTTTGTCTTTTCCGAATCCCCGTTTTCACGAGGACAAGTTTCATCCGATTATATCTGCGGTCGCACTCGAACTCAAGAACCAATTGTTTTTCTCAAATTAGTTAGACCATACAGCGTCTTTCTGCTATTTTTTACAGTGTTATGGCAAACGAAGGAAATCAGGAAACTGTAACCGTCGGCTTTATAGCGCTGGGTTGCGCGAAAAATATAGTTGACAGCGAAAAGATGTTAGCCAAAATCGCTGAAGCGGGTTTGGTAATAACCGCTGAGCCCGACAATGCCGATGTCGTTGTCATCAATACCTGCGGCTTTATTGCCCCTGCCAGGGACGAGGCTCTCGAAGTAATAAAACACGCTGTGGACTGTAAACTGAATGGCGCCGTAAAAAAGGTGATTGTTGCGGGCTGTCTCAGTGAACGACTTGGCCGACAGCTATTCAAGCAGGCCGACGGCATTGATGCCATTGTCGGCCTTGACCAGCGGGATAGAATAGGGCGGATAATCAAAAAAACTCTTTCGGCCAATAAAAGCACAGCTTTCCTGGACAAGTCACCGCATACAATCAGTGATGACAGAGCCAGACTGCTTATCACCTCGCGTCATTGGGCGTACCTGCGAATCAGCGAGGGCTGCAATCACCGCTGCTCTTTTTGCACAGTGCCGGCGATTAGAGGCCGATTTCGCAGCAAACCACGAAAACTTATTCTCGATGAAGCCGCTGAACTGGTTTCCGCAGGTATAGTCGAATTAAACATAATCGCACAGGACACCGCCAACTACGGCTGCGATTTGAAAATGAAAAACGGCCTGGCTTCGTTAGCAGGCGAGCTTGAAAAAATTGCCGGCCTGAAGTGGATTCGGCTGATGTATCTGTACCCTGCAGGAATTACAGATGCGCTAATCGAAACCATTGCTGAAAGTGAAAAAATCGTCCACTATCTGGATATCCCAATCCAGCATATAAACGATAAAATCTTAAAGGATATGCGCCGGCCCGATACCGGAGAGCGCATCCGCCGACTGATTGAAAAGCTGCGTTCTGCTGTCGGTGATGTTGTGCTGCGAACCACCGTAATAGTCGGCTTCCCCGGCGAGACCGACCGGCAATTCAACGAACTGCTGGACTTTATCAAATGGGCTGAATTCGATTGCCTGGGCTGCTTCGAGTACCATCCCGAATCCGGCACCGCCGCAGCCGAGATGCCCGGCCAGGTACCCGACCGGATAAAGCGGCAGCGTCTCGAAGAGCTGATGCTTACCCAGCAGAAAATCGCTTTTGCCAAAAACAAAACCAGAATCGGCGCTGAACTTACCTGCCTGGTTGATTCTGTCGAAGCACAAGGCACTGGTCAGGGACGCTTTTACGGCCAGGCGCCTGATATCGACAGCGTCTGCATCATAAAGAATTGCTCTGCCGGCCCAGGCGTATTTTTAAATACAAAAGTCATCGACACAAAAGATTATGATTTGGTTGTCGAGCAAATTTAGCATTGAACTATATCCGAAACAGAAGTAAACTTTTGATTATGCTAAAGCTCATCCCGAACATTTTAACTTTTACCAGGCTCGTTTTGACCGTCGTTTTTCTGGTTATGATTCTTTACTCACCCTATGTTGTAAACGGGCCGTTCTTTCTGGATATTGCCTTCGTTCTTTTTGTCATTGCCGGCCTTACCGATATTATTGACGGCAAAATAGCCCGCAAGTTCAATGTTACCAGCAAGTTCGGCCGAATGATGGACCCGCTGGCCGACAAAGTTCTGGTCTGCGGCGCCTTTATTTGTTTCGCCATAATCGGCGAGCCGAAGCTTTTTAATCTGCCCGAAGCCGCCCTGAAAATAATCCTTTGGTCGGTGGCCGGCGTTCTCATCTTTAGAGAAGTTTACGTTACCGTACTGCGTCACATTGCCGAAGCCAGGGGCATCAATTTTGCCGCCACGGCCTCCGGCAAAATAAAAATGTTTATTCAATCGTTCGCCATCGGCACGGTCATCATAAAGATGGCTCACGTCCGGACCGCCCCCTGGGGCTATTGGTTCACAACCGCAGTGTTCGCACTTATGTTAGTGGTTACTGTTATCTCAGGCCTGGCGGCAACTCAGCGAAGCTCCTGGAAAAAGGTAGATTGAGCTGATAGTTGGCGGTCAAGAGTTCACGAACCACGAATAAAAGCGGCATCCCAGTCTTTCCATACCGGCTCGAAGCCCTGCTTTTTTATCATAGAGGCCACCTGTGCAGGGCTGCGGTTATCGTCAATCTCGAATTGCTCGACTGCATTTGTCCGTCCCGAATATCCGCCCGGACTGGTCCTGCTGCCTGCGCTGATTCTGGTAATGCCCAGCTTAATCAAATGGTCTCGCAAGCCGGCTCGTTCACGGGTCGAAAGTACCAGCCCTGCATCGGCAAAACACAACCGCAGTGCCACTATCATCTGCGCAAGATTCTTATCAGCGACCGGATACCTGAACTGCGAACCGTTCACATCGGATGCCGGGCGCAATCTCGGAAAAGAAAATGAGACGTGGGACTGCCAGTAGCGTTTCATCAAATAGTGGGCATGCTCGGCAAGAGCCAATATCTCGACCCGCCAGTCCGTCAAGCCAAGCAGTACCCCCAGCCCAACCTCTCTCATACCTGCAGCGGCGATGCTGTCCGGGCACTGGATTCTGCCGTCGTAGTCTGATTTCGGCCCTGCGGGATGGTAATAGCGGTAGGCCTTTCGGTCGTATGTTTCCTGATAAAGTGTAACGCCCTCAATGCCCGCCGCAAAAAGTTTTGCATATTCGGCGCCGCTTCCCTGATATATTTCTATCGAGACGGAGCTGAATTTTTCTCTTAATTTACCGGCAAGTTCGGCAAGGTAATCGGTATTAATGAATTCTCTATCTTCACTGCTGACCAGCAGAATATCGGTGAAACCTTCATCGGCGAGCAATTCCGCTTCGCCAACCGCCTGCTCAACGGTCAATCTTGTTCGTTCACATTCGTTTATCCTGTTGAAGCCGCAATATCGACAGCTGTTTATGCAGTAGCTGGACAGATACAGCGGTGCGTAAAGTCTGATTGTCCTTCCGAACCTTTGAATGGTAAGCTGCTGTGCTGACTGTGCCATTTCTTCGAGGTAATCTTCAGCCGCCGGCGAGATAAGTGCCAGCAGCTTTTTTAGACTGTAATATCCCGCCGACTCAGACAAAGCCCGCTCGACGTCATTACTGCTGACTTGCCCAAACCGCTTTTGCCAATTCTGTGCGCCTGCGTCGAGACCTTTCTCAGCCAGTATAGTCCGTATATCAATCATCAATTTTTAATAGGCCCGTTAAGTGTTTCAATGCGATGCAGTTATTTTATGTTGCCTTTTTGGGCATTCCACAAACCCACAAAACC
>CAJVYK010000082.1 GCA_913009865.1 uncultured bacterium | reverse complement strand
TCTAAAATTTCTTCATACATTTTTTTGCCCTCCATAGCGAGATAATGTTTTTCCACTATTTTAGTGGTTTTTTTCAATATCTCACATACCGGAGGGCTTTTTTACCTACAAACGTGAAGTGCACCCGGATTCCAAACCAACTTACTTTTAGAGTTGACTTGGGCGTCCGCTCCCACTAAACTAATGTTTTTTCAAAAATCGATACGAGTAAAGTAGTAACTGACAAGGAGATGCTAAGTGGCTTACAATTGTGTCGTTCTAATCAAGCAAGTTCCTGATACTAAAAGGATTACAGGCCAGGCAATGAACGATGACGGTACCGTTAACCGCTCTGCTTTGCCGGCCATTTTCAATCCGGAAGACCTTAATGCACTTGAATTAGCTCTTCAAATTAAAGACAAATTCGGCGGTAAGGTAACAGTTCTAACGATGGGACTGCCGGCGGCAGCTACGATTCTTCGCGATTCGCTTTTCCGAGGAGTTGACGAGGCAATACTCATTACCGACCGGCGATGTGCCGCAAGCGATACATTGGCAACCAGTTACATTCTAAGCTGTGCGGTCAAAAAAATAGCTGATTATGATATCGTTCTTTGCGGCAGACAGGCAATAGACGGCGATACCGCACAGGTCGGCCCGCAACTGGCTGAGAAACTGGGTATCACACAGATTACATACATTGAAGAGCTTATAGAACTTTCCGACAAATCAATAACAGTTCGGCGAAATATCGGAAACGGCTTCCAGCAGGTTAAGAGTGAGCTTGCGGTTCTGCTGACCGTTACCGGCGAGGCAAATGAGCCGAGAGTTGCGGCGGCAAAAAAAATGATGAAATATAAAAACGCACATACGCCGATTGAAGTCGGACAAAAAATCAAAACGGAAAATCCAAACGCAGACGAGGCAGATATTAAAGAACTCACTGAGCACAAATGCCGTGAATTCGAAGAAAAGGGCTTGTTAATCGAACAGTGGGACTTAGACTCTATTGACGCAGATTTGAGCTGGTGCGGCAGAAGCGGCTCGCCAACTAAAGTCCATCGCATCCAGAGTGTTGTCCTGGCTGCGAAAGAAAGTAAAGACGTTGAGCCGAACGAAAAGGCAATCTCAGATATGATACACGAGTTGATTGAAGATAAAACTATTGCGTGAATGAGTGGATGAGTAGCTACTCGATGCGAGATACCAGATACGGGATACGAGATACGAATTATGATAGATGTGAATAGAAAAGGTGAAGTGTGGGTTTTTGCCGAGCAGCATAACGGCCAATTAGAGGATACACCCATCGAACTGATGAGCAAAGCCCGTAGTCTGGCTGATACGCTCGGCGTTAAATTAGCAGCGGTCCTTCTGGGCGACAATGCAAAAGATTCTGCGGCAAAACTAATATACTGCGGGGCTGATAAGGTATATCTTGCGGAGCATCCTTTACTTGAGCAATATCAGACCAACAGCTATGCAAAAGTAATCTTCGATTTGATTCACAAGCATCAGCCGCAGATTGTACTCTACGGAGCAACTATTGCCGGCCGAGACCTGGCTCCTCGAATTGCAAGTGCCGTAAAGGCCGGACTTACCGCTGACTGCACCGACCTGCAAATCGGCAACCACCAGCCCGGCAAAAACGGACAAATGCACGAAAACCTGCTCTTTCAGATACGACCGGCCTTCGGCGGAAATATAATCGCTACCATCATAAATTACGACCGCTGGCCGCAAATGGCTACCGTCCGCGAAGGCGTGATGCCGCCGCCGGAGCCGGACGTTACTCGAAAAGGTGAAATTATCACAGAGAGCGTAAAATTATCCCAACAGGATTTACCCCTGGAAATTCTCCAGGAACACAAACGCCCGAAGAAAATCGACCTCAAAGCCGCAAGGATTATCGTTGCCGGCGGAGCAGGCGTAGGCAGTAAGGATAATTTCAAACTTATATGGGATTTAGCAAATTGTCTCGGAGCGGCGCCGGCGGCTACCAGAGCGGCGGTTGACCTGGGCTTTATCGACCACGACCATCAGGTCGGCCAAACCGGCACAACCGTTCGGCCCAGCTTGTATATAGCCGTTGGAATCAGCGGTGCAATTCAACACCAGGCTGGAATGAGCCAGAGCCAAAAAATTATCGCAATCAACAACGACCCCGACGCACCCATTTTCAACGTTGCACATTACAGAATAGTCGGCGACCTAAACGTTGTTGTGCCCGAAATGATAAAATCGATTAAGGAAAAAGTATAAAAAAGCCAAAAGGCAAATTGAACAGACAGGATAGGTTATGGCGAACTTTTACAGGGATAACGACGATATACAATTCTTGTTCAGGCATACAGAGCCGGGCAAATTAGCGGCAGTTTGCGAAGATGGCTTTAAGTTTGCAAACGAATTCGACTACGCACCGGCTGACGCCGATGAGGCAATACAAAATTACGATATGGTGCTGGATTCATTAGGACAATTAAGCGGAGACTTCATCGCACCGCGTGCAGAAGACGTTGACCGCCAGGGTAATACCCTTAACGAAGATGGCTCCGTAACTTATGCAAAGGGTATCGCCGAGTCTCTCGAAAAACTTGCCAAAGCCGAGGTGATGGGCCTTATACTGCCATATAGATTCGGGGGGCTTAATTTCCCGAATCTTATTTACTCAATGGCTACCGAGATCGTCTCGCGAGCGGACGCTTCACTTATGAATATATTCGGCTTACAGGGAATTGCCGAAACTATCAACGCTTATGCTTCTGAAGAAATCAGGCAGAAATACCTGCATGATTTTGCCGCCGGCAAGGTAACCGGCGCTATGGTATTGACCGAGCCGGATGCCGGCTCGGATTTACAGGCGGTTAAGCTGCGTGCTTTTACAGACGATGACGGCAACTGGTTCCTGCACGGTGTAAAGCGGTTCATAACCAACGGCTGCGGCGAAGTGCTGTTGGTACTGGCCCGCAGTGAGCCGGACAGGGCCGGAGGGCTGGGACTGAGCTTGTTCGTCTGCGACAGAGGCCCTACAGTCCACATCCGCCGATTGGAAGATAAACTGGGCATACACGGCTCGCCAACATGCGAGATATTCTTCGACAATACTCCCTGCCAACTAATCGGCGAACGCCAGCGAGGTCTTGTAACTTACGTTATGGCCTTAATGAACGGCGCGCGCATCGGCATTGCCTCTCAATCGCTCGGTATCGCCGAAGCTACTTACCGTATAGCCCGTGATTATGCCGCCAGCAGAAAACAGTTCGCAGTGGCTATTGAAAAGCTGCCGGCAGTCCGTGATATGCTCATCGATATGAAGATTGATATCGAAGCAAGCCGGGCACTTCTGTACGAAACTTCACGCATAGTGGATATCGAACTCGGATTGGAACGTGAAGCGTTAAGCGTGAAGCGTGAAGCGAAAAACGAGATACGAATTAAGCAGCTTAAGAACGAATTACGAAAATACAAAAGATATGCGTCAATGCTGACACCAATGAGTAAATATTATTGTTCCGAGATGTGCAACAGTGTAGCTTACGATTCTATGCAGGTGCTCGGAGGCAGCGGCTATATGCGGGACTACGCCTGTGAACGACACGCCCGCGATGCAAGAATTACCACAATTTATGAAGGAACGAGCCAACTGCAGGTTGTCGCTGCGGTCCGCGGTGTCTGCAGCGGCACAGCCGAAAAATTCATTGCAGAACTGGCCGGCCAACAGTTCGGCCCCGAAGTAAAGGATTTGCTCGAAAAACTTGCCGAGGGAACAGAACAATTAAAAAGCTCAATCGCCTTCTGTAAAAAGGCCGGCATCGATTATATGGACCTTTACGGCAGAGCGCTAGTCGATATCGCAATAGATTTGATTAATGGCTTCCTGTTTTGCGCTCAGGCGAGCAGCAAAGTCGATATGGAAGTTGCAGTCGCTGAAGACGGTCAACCTAATAACGGCCATACAGTCCCTATGAAAGAACGCAAGGCAGTGATCGCCCGCAGATACATAACCAAAAATACACCAAAGATAACAGCCCTTGCAGAGATGATTCGCACCGGTGACAGGTCAACATTCACCGATTACCAGGCCTTGGTCGGGCCTGTGCCGGCTGAGTAGGGGGAGGTATGCTTCGAGCAGTTATATTCGATTTCGACGGGGTAATAACCGATTCTGAGATACTACACTTCCGTGCTTTTAATCAGGCGTTAGCCAAACATGGTATCGAGATAACAACGAAGGATTATTATAAAGATTACCTCGGCCTGACAGATATTGATTTACTTAACCTGCTGGCCGATAAAGGTCTGCTCAGAGTGGATGCACAGGAAATTGCAAATCTTGCAGAACAGAAAAAACAGGTATTCAAAAAGCTGGCAAAAACTGAGGGCAGAATAATCGAAGGCGTACGCAGCTTCCTTGCGATGCTCAAGCAGAATAATATAGCAATGGCTATATGTTCAGGGGCGCTGCTGCCGGAAATTGAACTGATATTAGAAGAGGCCCGGCTGCGTTCTTACTTCAAGGTGATAGTTTCCGCTGAGCAGGTAAAAAAAGGCAAGCCGAACCCGGAGGGATTTTTGCTGGCTCTGCGAAAGCTCAACGAAAAAAACCACAATCCTATCGCAAGCAACCAGTGTATTGTGATAGAAGATGCGCATTGGGGACTCGAAGCCGCCAAAGCGGCGGAAATGCACACTGTTGCAATAACAAATTCTTACGATGCCGACCAGTTGACCTCGGCTGAAAAGGTTATTGCCCACCTCAGCCAATTGAGCATAACCGACCTGCAGGAACTCTGCAATTGAAAGGCAGTGGGATTATCTTTTTGGAAGTAACAGGCCGGGACCGCTGATTTCAGCGTTGACTTTGCCGGTTTTTAAGTCATATTCAATCCCATCGACAAGGGCGCCGTTTAACATACACGACTGAGACTTATCCCCCTGAACCGTCATTATAGATTTATCGGCATCATAGAATAATTTGCCGCCTGCAAATTGAATATCCTCTTCTTCGTAAGTAATTCGGTCTGTGGCGGTTAATGTCGAAAGCCCGGTTTGACCGCCAGCAATTTCTGTAAGGTTAGCTACTATTTTACGAGCGGTGGCTGTAACATGCTGTCCATCCCGGCCTTCAACAACAGGGATATAATCAATACGTAGTGTTCCCTGCCGGCCGGCATCGGCAATAACTCGATTTGCCTCTAAAAAATACCGCAGACTCTTAAAATCCTGCATAAACGCCCAACATGGCCCCTGCAAACTAAATTTACCCGCCTCTATATTCGGTTCTGAAATCCTGGAATTATCTACTTTTATTATGCCAGGCCCGGTAGCTAAAAACATTTGTTGGCCAGTGTCATAATCAAACTTACGACATTTTAGCTCGATGCCGCCAAGTAATTCCTCGCCTGCTGTTTTGACCGTCACAAGGCGGACCACCCCCCCGCTTGCGGCCAGAGATTCAATGTCAGTGGCTGAATCGGAAAAATTTACCGTAAGCTTCTGTGCTGAAAGCGTGTACTTCTGTTGGCTGTTCGGGTCATCTCGGAGCATTGTGCATAAAGTATCGCCTTCAAAGGTAACTTGATTTACGGCCGGCAAAAACTCGACTTTTTCCCGGGCGGTTATCTTTACCGGAACAGCAATTTCTTCGGCGCCCATTACGTCATTTATGTAAAATGTAAGTTCTGACGGGCCATCGGCAACAACGTCGCCGGTAATTGTGTTATAGTCAATTCTTTGAGCGGCGAATGTGGTTCGTGGTTCATCGTTCCGCCGAGAGGAGTGCTGCGCAGTGATTTGTGGTTCGTTGTCCTGCGCAGCACGCCTAACGGCGGATTCACGATTCACTATCCACGATTCACGAGCTACATCCATAGGAGTAACAACAATACCACTGTCACAGGTTACAACAATATCATCAAGTTGTTGTTCCTTGCCCGCGGTTTGTGGTTCGTTGTCCGTGACTCGTGGCTCATAGTCTTTACCACTTTGTGCCCCTTCGACTCCTTCGGCCTTGCTCAGGGCAGGCTTTGTGCCTTTGCCGCTTCGTATGTTGCTGATGGTAACCTGGTCGGCAAAAATCAACCGGTCAGGAGTGTCAATGACGACATTCTTACTGAATACACATCTGTAGCTGTTTGTGGTTCGGGCCCCTGCTTTCGCAGGGGTGACATCTTCGGGGTTTGGGGCTCGCAGTTTATTGCTCGGAGTATCTGTTCGGCCCGATGACAACTGCGGTTCCGTTACCGGAAGTTTGCCGCCTTGTGTCGTTCGGGAAAACAAAGATGCCTTTGATGAGGTCTTTATGCGCAAACTCTCTAACTGAATTATTCTAAGGAATTCGATTCGGCCGGCCTGATCATTATAGACAAGCTCCAAACCGGTGCCGAGCAGCTGAGCATCTTCTGAAACAAATTTGACCGGCCCGGCAGTTGAAAACTGCGATTTTTCACTGATAAAAACAATATCGTCAAGATAAATAAAGCTTTCTTTGATGTTACTGCCGTTCTCAGGCAGGATATGAATAACCACATTTCCGGTAAGCGTCGCATCCTTCGGGCTGGGCCTGCCGACAGCAGTCTCAACTTGAACCCTCCCTCTATCTGCTGTGATGTAACATTTGAAATTGCGTCGAAAAATATTCATATACGGCTTTTCAATTTCCCATTCGTCTCCAATTTCGTGCAGAAGTTTTTCAAACCCGAATTCCCGGTCAACCTGCTTTTCCTCATTCAAATGCGTGTACCTGGCCTTTTGGATAGTCTTGACCCCGACATCGCCAATCATTCCGACCTTGCCGTCGGACTGGCCGAGGTTGCTGTCGGCAATAGTGTTAGTGGGCCCTGCTTCCATATCAATATCAATCTGAGGTATTTTGCTTAGCCGGTTATAGAGCAGATATGCCGTTAGTACAGCCCCTAAGGAAATAAGCCATATAAAGAATTTTCGCGAGTTAGAACTCATAACAACCCCGTATTAATAGCGTTTAGCGTATAGCGTATAGCGTATAGTTTTCTTTTTCTATCCGCTACTCCTATCCGCTAACATTACGGCAAATACCTCTTCATAAGCTCTTGCCATCTGCCGGTATTTTTCAGAATGTATTCTATTACTTCCCGTACGGCGCCACTGCCGCCCTGATGAGTGGTTATGTAATCAGCCATATCCTTAACTTCGTCAACCGCATTGGCGACAGCTACCCCAAAGCCAACGTATTTTATTACCGGCAAATCCGGCAAATCATCGCCAATGTAGGCGGTTGCTTCCTGCGAAAGCCCTGACTGTTTGAGAAGCTTCTCCATCGCCGGCAGTTTATCGTGACAATCCTGGAGACAATAGTCTATCTGAAGCTGCTCAGCTCGGTATCTGGTCGCCTCTGACGCCCTGCCGCTCAAAAAAGCGACCTTTAGCCCCGCCCTTTGCCACATACGAATCCCGTGGCCGTCAAGTGAATTGAAGGATTTACTTTCACTGCCGTCACCGTTAATTATCAGTGTTCCGTCCGTCAAAACACCGTCAACATCGAGGACCAGCAGTTGTATGTCCGCAAGGTTTGCCATAGTAAAATTAAACATCAAAAATTAAATATCAAAATTACAATGCAAAATTCAAAAAGCAAGGAGTAAAAAATTCTGACTTCTCCGTAAGGAGTCCCAGGGACTGTCTTCCGATTTCTGCATTTTGCACCTTTATCTACCCAACAACCTTTATTGTTACAATATCCTGTACATCGATTAGGCCAACAGGTTTGTTTTCACCATCAACCACAGGAAGCTCATCGATTCTATATTTATGAAAAAGAGCCGTCGCTTCTGCGGCAAGGGCATCAGCTCTTACTCTCTTGCAGTCAGATGTCATAATATCGCCGGCTTCGAACTTGAAACAGAGCTGTCCTTCTTTGGTCATCAAACGCCGAAGGTCTGCATCAGTAACTATCCCTGCTAATTTGCCGTCTTTATCAACAACCATCACAGCTCCGTGACGCTTTACATCACCGGTCTTTTCGAGCAATTGCTTTATAGTATCGGTAACTTCCACGAGGGGCAGCTTTTCGCCCGGCTTAAACATCATTGATTGCTCAACGGTCATCAACTTTGCACCGAGCGAACCGCCGGGATGAAATCTGACGTAATCCTCAACGCTGAAATTACGTGCCTTCATAACCGTAAAGGCAAGAGCATCACCAATGGCCAGCATGCAGGTGGTCGAAACACTGGGGGCAACGCCGAGCGGACAGGCCTCGGCTCTCTGTCCCATACACAGCACCACGTCGCTGTACTTGCCCAAAGTCGAATCGTTCTCGCCGGTGATTGCTATCAGTTTAATCTCTAACTGCTTGACCAGGTTTATCAGCCGGGTAATTTCATCCGTTTCGCCGCCATAGCTTAGAACAATCACTATATCGTTTTTGCGTAATCTGCCCAGGTCGCCGTGGATAGCTTCAGCAGGATGGAGAAAATGGCTCGGGGTACCGGTCGAAGCCAGAGTTGCGCTGATTTTGCGCCCGATTAACCCTGCCTTGCCGATGCCGCTTACTATACAGGAGCCGCTGCAGTTATAAATCATCCGCACAGCTTCGGCGAAAGAAGCGTCTACAATTGACGTAACAGACCTTATCGCCTCAGCCTCGGCTTCAATTACTTTTCGTGCGTAGTCAAGGTCAAATTCCACTTCTTACCAACTCCTCATAACACACCGGGACATGCCCAAACATATATTAGATGGCTTTTCTTCTTTTCTCAGCCTCCAGTAACGCTTGAATCCCTCGCTCTATTATCTCGTGGAGGAGCTTAATACGGCCAGCCAGCTTTTCCCGGCTCGCTGATTTCTCCTCTTCGTCCAAGTACCTGAGTTTGACCAACTCGGAAAATCCCCTGATATCCGCAAACAGGAACACTGGGTTGTGGAGAAGCTCTTCATGGCATTCATAACAAAATACTTCGGTTTGACCCTCAGATCGGAAGAGCACACGTCTGAACTCCAGTCACATTCCTTTATCTCGTATGCCGTCTTCTGCTTGAAAAAAAAAAACACACATCAA